>NZ_JBMQQG010000158.1:0-11624 GCF_057362405.1 Ginsengibacter sp. | reverse complement strand
GCTTCGGCAGTAGTGGCTCTCGTAACTTCTGTTGAAAGGTCTGTAGTTAGTGTTCCTTCAGCGTTTGTAGCTCTTGTTGTTTCATTATTTAAATTGGTGGCCAATGTAACATCCCCGTTAGTACGATCAGTTACTTCCGTATTTAGATGGGTAGTTAACGTGTCTTCGGCGTTAGTAGCTCTTGTTATTTCATTAGCCAAAGCCGTAGAACTCCCTGTTGAAGCAGCATCCACATAAGTCTTTACTGATTTTACACTTGGGTATTTGGTATCAGAAGAACCATCGCTTGTAACATCAGTACTCTTGTTGGCAACATCTTCTTTGGTTGCTTCGGCAGTAGTGGCTCTCGTAACTTCTGTTGAAAGATTAGTCGTTAAACTCCCTTCAGCGTTTGTAGCTCTTGTTCTTTCACTATTTAAATTGGTTGTTATTGCAGCATCACCGTTAGTACGATCTGTAACTTCTGTATTCAGATTGGTAGTTAATGTATTCTCAGCGTTTGATGCCCTAGTTGTTTCATTAGCCAGGTTTGTTTTAATAGAATCATCTGCATTTATACGATTGGTAATTTCTGTAGCCAAAGCAGTTGAGCTACCTGTTGAAGCGGCATCTACATAATCTTTTACAGATTTTACACTTGGGTATTTGGTATCAGAAGAGCTATCGGTTGTAACGTCAGTGCTCTTGTTGGCAACATCTTCTTTGGTTGCTTCGGCAGTAGTTGCTCTGGTAACTTCTGTTGAAAGGTCTGTAGTTAAAGCGCCTTCAGCAGTTATAGCTCTTTCGGTTTCTATATTTAAATTGTTTTTGATAGAATCATCAGCATTGGTGCGGTTGGTAGCTTCTGCAACCATATTGTTTGTAAGAACTTCTTCAGCAGTTGTAGCTCTTGACGTTTCAATATTTAAATTTCTTTTGATGCTATCATCTGCATTAGTACGATTGGTAATTTCTGTAGCAAGAGCAGTGGAACTTCCTGTTGAAGCAGCGTCTACGTAAGTCTTAGTTGCTTTTTCAGTTGGATATTTTGTATCAGAATTGGAAGCAAATGTCCCGTCGGTACTTTTATTGGCAACATCTTCTTTTTTTGAAAGATCACTTGCAGCTGTTATTGACCGATAGTATGGATTCAGCATTGCTGAGGTATCCGATATATTTAATTTATTTGCTAATGATGCGGTAACATCAACTGCGCCAGCATAAGGAGCTAACATTGCAGCCGTATCGGAGATGTTCAATTTTTTATTGATATCCATCGTAACGTCCGGTGCCAATTTCGGCAAGGTGATACTTCCATTTGCAATTTTATTATTGGTAACCGCATTGTTAGCGATAGTAGGAGCCGGATAGCTTCCGGTCAAATCTCCCGATGCAGTGCCGGCGGGCGAAGCGCTCAATGCATAGGGAACACTTTGTAATGGTGTAATTCCTGCAAGACTAAAGTTGTTAGTGCCATTAGGGTCTATTTCTATTTTTAAATCTTTTTCACCTGTCGACCAGTTTACACCTCCAATCGTTCCGGTAACATCGGTGGCTCCGGTGCTTCCAATAACAATATTAAACAGTCCAACATAGTTGGTCTTAACTCTTCTTGTTTCCTGGTAAACGGTTTGTCCACCCAGCGCATTGTCAATTATCGACAGCCTTACCGTGATGTTTTGGAACGTAATGGGATTTGCAGATGCATTTCTTGCAATACCCTGGTAATTTAATTGCTGTGGCACCTGTGCTTTTGCAACTGCAAGTGATGAAGTCAATAAGACCAATAATGCAATTCTTTTCATATGAATTTTGGATTATAATTTTTCTATATTGAATGTGCCTTGTTTAAGAACTGTCCCATTTGCATCCGATAACAGAATATGGAAATAATAAAGTCCTGCAGCCTTATTTGTCAGGTCCCATTTTTGTGTATTATTCCCGTCAACTGACGCAAATTCTTTTATGCCAAGTAGTTTTCCATCGCGGCTAAATAATTGTATGGATACCCTACCGGTTATTTGCGATCTGAAATCAATGTATACGATGTTTGGTGTTGGAACCGGATAGAACCGTATTTCCTGGTTCGTAAACCGCGGGATGAATGGATTGTAAATTACATGGGTTGCATCAAAAGGTTGAAGAATACCGCTGGTAACAGACCATCTGTCGCTAACTATTAAATTCGAAGCCGAATTTTCGCCGTAATAGGTTTCAATAATGGTTGACTCACCTATGCTCCAATCAACAATAAAATCGGGTGTAATAGCGGCAGAGCCTCCGCCCATATTTAAAGTAGCTGGTGTGGGAGCGGCTATCTGTGCCTGCGACGTTGCTGCAAACGAAAATAGTAGTAATGCAGCAAGTATATTTTTATACATAAGTTCGCTTTCTAAAAAGTAATTTCAGTTTTCGTTCCGTCTATTCCATCAATATTTCAAATGGCAATAGCAATCAAATAATATAAATAAGGAGAACCGGACTTTCGGTGATTCTTCAACCGTGGACATATCTTAATGGATACTTTTCCTGGTTGTAACATCAACGGGGAAATGATAATCAGCGTATGTTATACTTGTTTATGGCTGTTCAACGCCAATATCTTCATTAGAAATTTCACAAAACATCATCATTTTTCTACACTATTATTGCATCATTTTTTCACATAAAAATTTTCAATGAAACAAATTACCTCTTTAAGCATTTGCATTTTAGCCATGATCACTTTGTCCCAGGTTGTTTCAGCCCAGGATTCTATATCAATTTATAATAAGAACCAGGTGTTTGATCCTTCGTTCATGTCGCAGGATGCGACGGAATTCAGAAGCGCCAACGGAGCGCCCGGGCCGAAATATTGGCAAAACGTTGCCAACTATGTTATCCATGCAACTTTAGATGAAATGGACACTACACTCAAAGGCAACGTCACTATTAACTACATCAACAACAGCCCTGGCCAACTGAAATACCTTTGGCTGCAATTAGATCAGAATCTTTTTAATCCCGACTCACGCGGAGCAGCAGCAACACCTGTTTCTGGAGATCGCTTTGATGTAAAAGGCTATACGAAGGGCGGTTATTACATCCGGTCTGCATCTGTAACGTATAAAGGAAAAATTTATAAAATTGATCCGGTTATAACCGATACCCGTATGCAATTGCGTTTACCCTTTTCCGTTAAATCCAATGGCGACAAAATATCCATTACTGTAAATTATTTCTTTTCCATACCTCAATATGGCGCCGACCGTATGGGAAGATTGTATACAAAAAATGGCGTTATTTATCAATTGGCACAGTGGTATCCCCGCATGTGTGTGTACGATGATGTGCAGGGCTGGAATACTTTGCCTTATATGGGCCTTGGTGAGTTCTATTGTGAATATGGCAACTTTGATTATTATGTTACTGCGCCTTCAGATATGATCGTAGCCGGCTCAGGTGATTTACAAAATCCGCAGGAGGTGCTGACAGCTAAAGAAATAAACCGGTTAAACGAGGCACGTAAAAGTGACAGCACTGTTGCGATTATCAAAGAAGATGAAATTCGGAATGCGTCGATGCGTCCTGTGAAAAGCGGCATGCTCACGTGGCATTTTAAAATGCAAAACTCCCGTGATGTTTCATGGACTGCTTCAAAGGCTTTTATGTGGGATGCTGCACGTATTAATTTTCCATCTGGACGAAAAGGTATTTCTATGGCAGTATACCCTGTGGAAAGTAAAGGGTACAATGCATACGGAAGATCTACTCAATATTTAAAACAAAGCATAGAGTTTTATTCTAATGATTATTTCGAGTATCCATGGAACTCTGCCGTGGTGGTGGCTGGCGTTGCATTGGGAATGGAATATCCCGGAATTGTTTTCTGTAGTTATAAAATAGGCAAAGGAAACTTGTGGCACGATGTAACCCATGAAATCGGGCACAACTGGTTTCCCATGATTGTTGGCAGCAACGAACGCCGCTTTATGTGGATGGATGAGGGCATGAATACTTTTATAAACGGATATGCATCTAATTCATTTAATCATGGTGAATATGGAGATAGCACCAACAAAGCCATATTGGGGATGGCAAGACAAATGACGAGATTCAAAGATCCGTTGATGACTCCTCCCGAATCGATAAATCTTAGTGATTATGGGCAGTATTATTTTAAAACCGCTGCAGGATTAAATGTTTTACGCAAAAGTGTTATAGGCCCCGATAGGTTTGATTATGCCTTTAAAACTTATATTCAACGCTGGGCATTTAAGCATCCTCAACCCGAAGATTTCTTCCGAACGATGAATGATGCAGCCGGTGATAATCTTAATTGGTTTTGGAAAGAATGGTTTTATGAAACCTGGAAGCTGGATCAATCTGTAAAAGGAGTTAAATACGTAAACGATATCGCAGCTAACGGTGCATTAATTACAATCGAAAATTTACAACAAATGGTTATGCCCGTAACTGTAAAGATTACAGAACAAAATGGCAATTCAAAGGAATTTAAATTACCGGTAGAAGTTTGGCAACGCGGTGGTGAATGGACCTTCAGATATAACTCTACAACACCCGTAACGTCTATTGTTTTAGATCCACATGATGAATTGCCGGACATTGATCGTAAAAACAATACGTGGGAAAGTAAATAGGCGAAATATTATTGGGCATGCCAGGATTGCGGTTGCCAATTTTTTAAATGATCAGGGTCATTAAAAGGTGTGCCTGATATCATTTAAATTTTTCACCTTTCCATATATCTTGGGTATGTATGGCAATAAATTCTCAAGATGCGGTTGGAAAAAGGGCTTCAATATTTAAAGCGAAATCCCACTTTAAAAATCTCAATAGTCTCATCCTTGAGTTAGTATTGCCCTACCGGAATTGGCTGTTTATCATTTTTATTGCGATGCTACTTGAAACTGCAATGAGCCTTGCCACTCCATGGCCGCTAAAGATTATTATTGATAATGCTATCGTTGGTAAACCATTGCCGGCGTGGCTCGCGTGGATGAATGCGATATTACCCGGCGGCCACATCATGGCGATTGCTGGCATTTGCGCCCTTGCATTGGTGGTGTTTACAATTATAAATGGCCTGGCCGGATACGCTGATAATTACTTCACTGAAAGTGTAGCACAGTATATCGCAAACGATCTCCGCCGCCGAATTTACCATCACCTGCAACAATTGTCACTTGCGTATTATAACACCCACCAGGTAGGAAAATTGCTAAGTACCATGACGGCAGATGTTAGCACCATACAGGATTTTATTGCATCCACATTATTAAGCATATTAGTAGATTCCCTTACCATTTTGGGAATGTTTGGTTTAATGTTTTATTTGAAATGGGACTTCGCTTTAATCTCTGTTTGCCTGGCGCCATTCCTTTTGCTTTTTGTTATTCGATTTAAGAGATCTGTAAAAAAAGCAACACATGAAGTGCGAAGAGAACAGGCTGAAATGATTGTGGTAATACAACAGGGATTAGAATCTATTCGGGCGGTGAATGTATTCGGCAGACAAGATCTTGAAGAAGATCATTTGAAGAAAGTAAGTATGGATACAGTGTATGCCGCATTAAAGGCACGAAGAATAAAGTCACTTATCTCTCCTGTATTTACTTTGGCAGTATCTGTGTGCACCGCCTTTGTGTTGTGGCGTGGAACACATCTCGTTACTACGGGTATAATGACTATAGGCACATTAACTGTATTCTTATCGTACCTGACTAAATTCTTTAATCCTGTGAAGGACCTGGCAAAAATGACAGTTAATATTGCGCAGGCAAATGTTGCCTTGGAACGCATTCAGCAAATACTTAAAGCCGATATGATAGTGCCCGAAAAAGCCAATGCAAGAGATCCGGGTAAATTGAAAGGTGATATCGCTTTTGAGCATGTGAACTTCGCTTACGAGCCGGGCGTTAGTGTGCTGAAAGATATTAACTTGTCTATCAGGTCTGGACAGCGTACCGGGATATGTGGCCCCACGGGTGGCGGTAAGTCCACCTTGGCCAGCCTTATCCCGAGGCTGTATGATCCCACCTCGGGACGGGTGTTAATTGATGGCACCGATGTTACAGATTACACCCTTGAAGGGCTTCGGAGAGAAATCGGTTTTGTGTTACAGGATACGATGCTTTTTTTTGGTTCCATTCGGGATAATATTGCTTATGGACGCCCCGACGCAACAGAGACGGAAATTATCGAAGCGGCCAAACTCGCCCGTGCTGATGAATTCATTACAAGATTACCGTTAGGTTATAATACTGTAATCGGTGAAAGAGGCGTTACACTTTCCGGGGGCGAAAGACAACGAATAGGTATAGCAAGGGCCGTAGTACGCAATGCTCCCATCCTCGTTCTTGATGAACCTACCGCATCGCTTGACACCGAATCTGAAACTATAGTTAGTGAAGCGCTTGCCCAACTTATGAAAGGCCGAACAGTAATTACTATTACCCACAGGCTTAACACCATCATTACTGCCGATAAAATATTCGTAATTAAAGACGGTGTGGTTGCAGAGGAAGGAACACATGAATCCTTACTGGCCAAGGAGGGCATTTATTCCCAACTATTTCGCATTCAGGAGTTCAGCCCTAAGCAAATTCAGTCTCAAGAAATGGCTTTATAGATATCAATGCCCTTCGATTTTCTCAAAGATTTCACTAATGTTATTAATGGAATATTGGCAACAGGTTGAAATAACATAGTAAGTTTGTAGCATGCCAGAACACATTGTAAAAATTCTCGAGTCCAGTTATATCAACCATGATGTAAAACGTTTTGTGGTGGAAAAGCCACCAAAATTTACCTTTATTCCAGGGCAGGCTGCAGACGTGTCAATAAATCATCCCGACTGGAAAAATCAAATTCGACCTTTTACGTTTACATCGTTAAATGAATGGCCCTATCTTGAATTTATGATTAAGATTTATGATGACCATCCGGGCGTCACAAACCAACTTGGTAAAACCAATGCAGGCGCCGAACTGATTTTACATGACGTCTTCGGCACCATTCAATACAAGGGTCCGGGCATATTTATAGCCGGCGGCGCCGGCATTACTCCCTTCATCGCCATCTTCAGGGCATTGTATAAAATGAAGAAATTAATACCTGGCAATGCACTCATTTTTTCAAATAAAACTGCCGCCGACATTATACTTGCCGAAGAGCTCGCCAAAATGCTGGGGCCTGCTTATATAAATGTTTTTACAAGGCAGGGAGTAATAGGATTTCGGGAAAGAAGAATAGACAGAAATTATCTTATTGAAAACATTCATGATTTCAGCAGGCACTTCTATGTTTGCGGTCCTGATGATTTTGTAAAAGAAATCGTAGACCTTTTGTTAGACCTCGGAGCTACCGCCGATACGGTAATTTTTGAAAAATGAGAATACGGTATATTTCGTTTAGCCCCTTGCGTTATATCCTTTAATCTTTGGCAGACTTATTTATTAACTATAGCTATATATTTTGTCCACGGCCCCATTTCCCCTTTGTATTGTTTCGCCATTACCCTGCTTATTTGATGTATATGATTTAAATCATGAGCTACCCATGCAGCCAGGAGTTGCCGCAAGGTAACCTCGCCAAATTCAGGATGGATGCCTATCCTATTTAATTTTTTTTCATTAAGATTTGCTTCCTTTAATTCCTGGATATTATTTTTTCGCATTTCGGCAAAATCAAGGAGAAGCGCATCAATACCTTTATTCTTATCATTCTTGAGCTGCGCAAAACGATCGAATGGAACAAACCGCTTATCATCATCATTGGAAAGAATGATTCTCATCCTCGGTATCCAATCTGTTTTTTCTCCTTCGATATAATGTCCTATTACATCATAGGGCGACCATGTATCCGCCCCTTCATTATTGAATATCCATTCACTACTTACACCCTGCAATAAGGCAGTTACAACACCCGGAGTGCGTTCCAGGATTTCAATAGATTTGTCTAAACTAAAAATCATAACCAAAGTTTAAAACTAAAATAATCTATTTGAGTGTGCCGTTAACAATTCCTATACTTTACTTCGAAATGCAGGGTGCAAAACGGGCTAGTATTGTAACTTTGTAGAAAAATTGTCATGGACAACAGCGGACTCCTTTTTATTCCTGACATCAGCGGCTTCACCAAATTTGTGAACGAAACAGAAATTGATCACAGTCGTTATATCATTGGCGATCTGCTTGAGAATATTATCAATTCCAACCAAATGGGTATGACGGTTTCGGAGATTGAAGGCGATGCTGTTTTATTTTATCGCTATGGAAAGCCTCCCGCCTTAGACGAAATTTACCGGCAGGTAGAAAGTATGTTTTGTAATTTTCAAAAACAACTAAAGAACCTTGAAACCCGGCGGGCCTGCCAATGCAGCGCATGCACCGCGGCTATAAATCTAAGTCTTAAAATCATTACGCACTACGGTGAATTTTCCTCCTATAGCGTAAAACAATACAGTAAGCTTATTGGCAAGGACGTTATAGTAGCACACCAGCTATTGAAGAATGATATTGATCTGCATGAGTACTGGCTTGTTACCAGCAACCTCTTTAATGAAAACAAAGGCGATGCGAATTTGCCACAATGGATGAGCTGGGAAATGGGAAACAAGGAAACTGAAAAGGGTGACGTTGGGTTTCATTATTCGTTGCTGTCGCAATTAAAAGAAAACGTACAGTCCGACCCAATATCGCAATTGGATTTGGGAGATAAAAGATTTAAAGTATTAACTCAAAGTAAAATCTTTGATGCGCCGTTACTAACGGTCCTTAGTATAGTAGGAGATTTTTCATTGCGTTCCAAATGGATGGAAGGTGTTCGTTCCGTCGACCAGGTGAGCCACCCGATTAACCATGTGGGAGTTAAGCATCGGTCAGTTGAAGATAACCGCACGATATATTTATACTCGAGTTCATTCGATCAAACCGGGGACACTTTTACTTACAGCGAAACGGACGAACAGAAAACCTTTTCGATCTATTTTACATTAAAGCCGGCAGGGGATAATAAGACTTCTCTCATCGTTGATTACTATCATAAAAAGGTTCCATTCTCACAGCTTTACTTTTCTTTTTTTAAAAGAAAAAAATTAGCAAAGCAAATAGCTGCATCGCTTGAAAATATTGAAACTTTAATAAAAGAAGGTATAGGGTTTAAGCCGTGATGACGACTTCAACGAGGAATTGCCGGTTCAATCTGCTATGCAAAATTTTGTACTGGTTTTTTTATCGTCTTGCAATACTTGTGATAACAATCCTGCTGCTGTCGCAAAGCAAAGAATCATATTTCCAATCTATTTTAACCGCAACCGGAAATTGTGGATTACTTCCTAACGTAAAATCTTTTGGTAATTTTATCGCCTTAAAAACTTTACAAAATGTGCAATTACCATTTGGATCAGGAACATTATCAATATGAAAAAAAAATCCTCCGGGACAACTGCAGGGATCATCAACCCGGCAAGGCCTTAGGCTGTTGTCGATCCCGGTAATTTCTGCCGTATTCATGTATTGCTTTTCCTTTTTGCACGAAGCATTCGGCCCCAGGATGATTATCGAAATCGCAAATAATATAGAAGTTAATTGTCGCATCATTTATCTCTTTGCAAAGTTGACGCCAAAAAAGTTAAGAACGTTGCATTTAGCGCAAAGACTTAGTTAAGAAGTAGAAAATCTTTAGTCTTTCTTATGCCGACGCCTTTACAGCAGCTTTAACTATTTCTAAAAAAGCTGTTTTGCTGACGAGCGAAAAAGAATTTGAAAGTTTGATTGGGGAAGCAGGATTTAAAATGAAGTATTTAGTTTAACTTTTTGGGCAAAATCAAAATAGCTTTCTCATGCTCCGAAAAATTTTACTTGTAATAATATTTTTATTCTTCTGCATCCATCTTTCCGCCCAACCAAAAGAATTATTAATCTATCATCCAATCAAAACTGATAAGGCAGGAAATATTATTCCATGGTTTAATGAAAACCCGGGTACATCTTATAATTACGTCATAAACATTGTTTGGAATTTCTGGGATACCATGCGTAGGGATATGAACGGTTTGCCGTATTACATGAACCACCAGGTTTGGAACGCCAACTTTAATGATCCAAGAGGAATTGGCGGCGACCAGTTTGCTATGGCGCTTTCGTCATGGCGTCTATATTATGCATATACCGGCAATGAAAGAGTGAAAGCGAATATGCATTTTTTGGCAGATTATTATCTCACGCATGGCCGCTCCCCGGCAGACTGTAAATGGCCGAACATCACCTTCCCATATAACAGTTACGTGTACTCGGGAATTTACGATGGCGATATGCGTGCAGGAAGAGATGTAGCGCAACCTGATAAAGCAGGATCATTCGGGCTGGAACTCGTGCACCTTTATAAAGTAAGCGAGGACACACTTTATCTTGATGCGGCAAAGAAAATTGCCAACACTTTATGTTCCCATATAACAGAAGGCAACATTAATTATTCGCCATTGCCTTTTAAAGTGAATGTATTTACCGGTAATACCGCTTTGCTTCGCAATCACGATTTTACCGGCACCTGGATAGATACAGCGGGCTATACCAGCAATTGGGCACCCACCATGCAATTGTTCCTGGACTTGATCGAATTAAAAACCGGCGATACTTCTGCTTACCAAAAAAGTTTTAGCATAATGTTGAACTGGATGAAAAATTTTCCCATGAAAGAAAATAAGTGGGGCCCATTCTTCGAAGATGTTGATTGGTGGAGCGATACTCAAATTAATGCTATGACCTTTGCAAGGTTCATCATGGAGCACCGGAATTATTTCCCCGATTGGAAAAATGATGTGTTAAAGATTATTGAATGGGTGCATAAGACATTTGGCAACGACAAATGGAAAAAATATGGTGTGATGGTTACCAATGAACAGACAGTTTATCAAACGCCCGGCAATAGTCATTCTTCAAGGCAGGCAGCCGATGAACTGCTATATGTAAGTTTATCTGGCGACAGTACTTTATATAAAAATTCGGTTCGTGAATTAAACTGGGCAACTTATATGGTGGACTTTGACGGCAAAAACCGATTTCCACAGGATGAGCCATGGCTTACCGATGGATATGGAGATTATGTAAGGCATTTCCTCAGGGCGATGGATGCAATACCATCTTTAGCGCCACCTGGTGAAGACCATATTCTTTCGAGCACTTCAGTTATTCAGCAGTCCGACTACGAAGGCAATTTTAAAAAATTCATTTACCTCAATTTTGAAAATGTTGATAGCAATAAAGTAACATTATTTTACCGGACGTTTGATACATCTGGAACAGAGAAGATAAAACTCCGCCGAAAACCTTCATCAGTATTGCTTGACAATAAACCAATTCATGAAAATAAAACAGGCGAGGGCTATGAATGGAAACCCATGCGCAATGGTGGGTCACTTATTGTAAGAAGAGAGAATGGGAGAAAGGTTATTTTGCTTAAATAGTCAATTTGATGAATCAACTTTCTCTTTTCTTAATTCGTTTTGCCTGAACCGTTAGTTTGCCGTTACTGAAATCCCAATACCGGATGTGGTTGATACAACTCTTCAAGGCGCTTAATTTCTTCTTCTGAAAGTTTGACTGATAGCGCTGCCACTGCGTCTTCCAAATGTCCGGGCTTGC
>NZ_JBMQQG010000157.1:0-7224 GCF_057362405.1 Ginsengibacter sp. | reverse complement strand
CTACCGACGAAACTATTGAAGTATTTGGCGCGAGAGAGCACAATCTCAAAAATATAGACATCTCCATTCCAAAAAATAAGTTGGTCGTAATCACGGGGATAAGTGGAAGCGGCAAATCATCACTGGCTTTCGACACTATTTATGCCGAAGGACAGCGTCGGTATATGGAAAGCTTTTCTGCTTACGCAAGGCAGTTCATGGGCGATATGGAACGACCTGATGTTGATAAAATTACAGGGCTTTCACCCGTAATTTCCATTGAACAAAAAACTACCAACAAAAATCCGAGAAGTACGGTCGGCACGGTGACGGAAGTATATGACTTCCTTCGACTGTTGTATGCAAGAGTAGGTGAAGCATATAGTTACAATACAGGTAAACGGATGGTTAAGTGGAATGAAGACGAAATCCTGGAAAATATCTTTTTAAAATTTCCCAATAAAAAAATTAACCTCTTAGCTCCCCTGGTACGCGGCCGCAAGGGGCACTATCGCGAACTCTTTGAAGATGTAAGAAAAAAGGGATTTTTAAAGGTGAGAATTGATGGTGAAATAAAAGACCTGGTTCCAAAAATGCAGGTTGACAGGTATAAGATTCATGATATAGAATTAGTTGTTGACAGGCTACAGGTAGCGCCTGATCAAAAAGTGAGGTTAAGTCAGAGTCTGCAAAAAGCTCTTCAATTAGGCAATGGATTACTTTTCTTACTCCTAAACGAGAATAGCGAACTTGTCCAATTCAGTCGTCAACTAATGTGCGAAGATACCGGCATTAGTTACGAGGAACCGTCGCCTAATACTTTTTCATTTAACTCTCCTTATGGTGCTTGCCCGGTTTGTAAAGGGCTGGGAAATGTTTACCAGGTAAATATTGAAAGCATAATCCCTGACAAGAAGTTAAGTATTAATGAAGGCGCCATTGCGCCACTGGGCGAAGAACGAGAGGCCTACGTTTTTAAGCAGGTACAGCAAATAGCTAAGAAATATAAATTTAGTCTTGACAAACCAATTTTCCAGTTACCACAAAGCGCATTAAACGTGTTGCTATACGGAATGGAAAATATTCCGGGTAAGAATAATGAGGATGAACTCGCCATATTGACCGAAGTTGATATGGCTGAAACCTTAGAATCCTCAGAGGCATCAGAGCAATATGAAGGTATCGTAAATATGCTAAAAAGATGGTTCAGTTCCGGAAGCACAAGTGAGGCATTAAGATCCTGGGTTGAAAAATTTATGCAATTGAAAAAATGCAGCGTGTGCAACGGTAAACGATTAAAAAAGGAAAGCCTTTGGTTCAAAATAGATGGAAAGGACATTTCCGAATTAAGCGATTTTGATCTGGATAAATTATTGAGTTGGTTTACCGGAATTGAGTCGAGATTGGACAAGAGGCAAAATGTAATTGCAAAAGACATTTTGAAGGAAATAAAAGAACGGCTTCAATTTTTATTAAATGTTGGGTTAACCTATCTTTCTTTAAACAGACCTTCCAAAAGCCTTAGCGGTGGGGAATCTCAGCGGATAAGACTTGCAACTCAAATTGGTTCCCAGTTGCAGGGAATTACTTACATTCTGGACGAACCAAGTATTGGCCTTCATCAGCGCGATAATCACCGGCTCATAGAAGCGCTCATCAATTTAAAAAATATTGGTAATAGCGTACTGGTAGTTGAACATGATAAAGACATCATGATGGCTGCAGACTATCTTATTGATATAGGTCCCCAGGCGGGCAAACATGGAGGCAAGGTAGTAGCCAGTGGTATTCCGAAAGATCTGCTAAAGCTAGATACTGTAACATCATCATACCTCAATGGAAAAATGCGGATTCCAATTCCATTGCAAGTAAGGAAAGGAAATGGCCAAAGTCTCTTACTGAAAGGTGCATCGGGAAATAATTTAAAAAATATCAACGCACAATTCCCCTTGGGTAAATTTATTTGCGTTACGGGTGTAAGTGGTAGTGGGAAGTCAACACTTATAAATGAAACGCTTTACCCGATTTTGAGTATTCACGCATATAAAAGCAAAATGTCTCCCCTTCCTTACAATAGTATCAAGGGGCTTGAACATATTGATAAGGTTGTAGAAATAGATCAATCGCCCATCGGAAGAACACCTCGCAGTAACCCTGCAACCTATTGTGGATTTTTTACCGATATACGCACCTTATTTGCCGAAGTGCCGGAGGCTAAAATAAGGGGTTATAAAGCCGGTCGCTTTTCTTTCAATGTAAAAAGCGGGAGATGTGATGTATGTGAAGGTGGCGGAATGAGGGTAATTGAAATGAATTTTTTACCCGATGTTTATGTGCATTGTGAAAAATGCAATGGTAAAAGATATAACCGCGAAACACTTGAAATACGATACAAAGGCAAGTCGATAAGTGATGTACTTGATATGACTGTCGACGAGGCTGTAGACTTTTTTGCCTATGTTCCTTACATCTATCGTAAAATAAAAGTTCTACAGGAAGTAGGACTCGGTTATATTACTCTTGGCCAAAGCGCAGTTACATTAAGCGGCGGCGAAGCTCAACGCGTAAAGCTTTCTACGGAGTTAAGTAAAAGAGATACCGGTAAAACCTTTTATATATTGGATGAACCAACCACCGGGCTTCACTTCCAGGACATTCAACACCTTGTCGACGTTTTAAATAAATTAGTGGATCGTGGCAATACAGTACTAGTTATAGAACACAATATGGATATTATTAAAATTGCAGATTACATTATAGATCTTGGGCCTGAAGGCGGGCAGGGGGGCGGCAGGATCTTATTTGAAGGGACACCCGAAGAACTTGCTAAAAATAAAGAAAGTTTTACAGCAATTTATTTAAAGGAAGAGCTTGCCAAATACAAAAATTAAAAAAGGCATAGTATAGTAACAAAGTTAAAAATTTATGGTTTCAGAGGTTACATTGCACACGAAAGTGCATTGTTTTAATGGGTTAACTTTTATTATATACTTTGCCGTTATTCAAGAGGCAATCTTCTCATTAAATATCTTTTAGAATCTCGCAGGACATCTCATATGACTTGCAACACGCCGGTTATAAATATTGTCAAATATTGGCCCAAGCTTTACTGCTAATTTCAATGATATTGAAAAATAGGCATCTTTTTGATTGGGATTACCTCTTTGTGAACCGGGAGAAAACCGTGAAGCTCCTGCTACATAAATAGAGTTGGTTTTATCAAATATTGCCCTGGCAATCCTTGCATTTTGCGGCGTTAAATACTTGTCAAATAAATTGGGATCAATATAGCTTGTACTTACATCATCTATATAATCAGTAAATGTTTTTCTTTCTAATACTTCAAGGCTTAGATTTACCCTATCAGATAGATAATATTTTGCTCCAAAACCTATCGGGACATTGAACTGTGTCAGCGAGTAATTTTTTCTTTGCGGATATTCTGCAAATCCTTCCCCTTCTGTATGAAGAGGTTGAAGATTATACCAGGTTTTATTGCCGTTTGCGTCAGTTAAAGACCCTTGGGGATTGAAATGAAACACTCCCACTCCTATTACGCCATAAGGCCTGAGGCGTGGCTTATAGTCTTCATCACCATTGAGCAACAGCATTAAAGGGAAAACTTCAGCAGCAATATATGCTTCCGAAATATTGGTTCTAAAATCGAGGTTACGTTGTTTTCTCCAAAGTTCGTTTACACCTTTCGTATTAATAATATTATCTTGTCCATCAAGTTTTCCAATATCTGCAGCAAGACGCACTCCCAGCCAATCATTTGGGTATGCGGTCAAAAAAACCCCCTTCATTACTTTTGTTAGTGGAAGGTTCAAGTCTTTAAGGAAAGTAGTTCCTCGTCCGCGATGACCTCCCAGATCTCCCAGAAAAAATAACGGGCCAACATTGACACCGACTTCAACCCTGGTATTTTCGTTGCCAAATATTAATGATTGGGAAAAGCCCCTTTCATTGAAGAAGAAGCTAAGTGTTGTTAATATGAAACACGTAAGCCAAAAGGCGTGTAAACGTTTTTTCATAAGAAAATCAGATTTTTGTTTTACAAGCGATAACGGATTTTTATTACCCGTTGAAGGATAACGAATTGATAACGGAAAGAAGGATTTTATTATTGTACCAGGTAAGAATTAAATATTCTTTATCATCGAAATATGCGGTATGCTGTCTTCAATGTAAATGTTGCCCTTTGAAGTAAAGGAGAAGTTCTCATAAAATTTAATGAGATAAGCTTGTGCACTAATTATCACAGGAACATTCCCAAATAATTGGTGAAGTTGTTCAAGCGATTTCTCAAACAATTCTTTTCCCAAAGATTGTCCACGTGCAAGAGGGGAAGTTACAACACGTCCGATGGAAGCAGCTTGCGGGTAGGCGATGCCGGGTGGAATAATTCTGCTATACGCAAGCAGGATTCCATTTCGTGTGCCTGTAAAATGATATGAATTAAAGTCTTTATTATCGCAATCCTGGTAAACAACGTTCTGTTCTACAGCAAAAACCTCTATCCGCAGCTGAATTATTTTGTATAAATTTTCAGCGGTCAGTTCATTAAAAGCCTTGCATTCCCAGTTTACCATTATTTGAAAAAAATAAAATATTATCTATGGTCCTTCAGTTTTCTGCTTGTAGATATTACTGCCTTCTTAATATCCATACTTATCTTTCCAGCGTTCTTTCAAAAATCGCCTTAATTCTTCTTCCCTTGTATTCTTGCCCGGATTATATATAAGTGTGTTTTTTATTTCATCAGGAAGAAATTCCATCGACACAAAATTATTTTCGTAGCTATGAGCATATTTGTAGTCTTTCCCGTAATCGAGCTTTTTCATTAGCCTCGTAGGTGCATTACGAATAGCAAGCGGAACGGGCAAGTCACCGTGCTGCTTTACCAGCGTTTGTGCTTTGCCGATAGCCTCCACGGCAGCATTACTTTTTGGCGATGATGCGAGGTAGGTGACGCACTGCGATAGAATTATGCTTGATTCCGGGTAGCCAATCATATTCACGGCCTGGAATGTATTTGTTGCCAGCAAAAGTGCGTTTGGATTTGCATTGCCAATATCTTCGCTGGCGAGAATCACCAAACGTCTTGCAATAAATTTTACATCCTCGCCACCTTCAATCATGCGGGCCAGCCAATATACTGCGGCATTTGGATCGCTGCCACGAATAGATTTTATGAAGGCTGAAATGATATCATAATGTTGCTCACCTTTTTTATCGTATAAGGCAATTTTTTGCTGCGCAACGTCCATTACCAATTCATCGGTAATTAATAAACTTTTGGAAAGTTCAGTACTTTCTAAAAGCTGCTGATTAAATACCAACTCGAGCAGGTTTAATAATTTTCTTGCATCGCCCCCGGATAAATTTATCATTGCTTCAGTTTCCAGCAAATCGATATTTGTTTGCGAAAGAACCTTGTCATCTTTTATAGCATGATTTAATAATTTAATTAGAGTTTCTTTTGCCAATGGTTTCAAGATATAAACCTGGCAGCGGCTAAGTAAGGCGCTGTTTACTTCAAAAGACGGGTTTTCAGTTGTTGCTCCTATTAACGTAATAATTCCTTTTTCAACCGCACCCAGCAACGCATCCTGCTGCCCTTTATTGAAACGGTGAATTTCATCAATGAACAGAATTGAGTTGTCCAGTTTTTTAGATTCTTCAATTACTTCACGCACTTCTTTTACACCTGAAGAAATAGCGCTCAAGGTATAAAATGGTAGGTCTAAAGTTTTAGCAATAATATTAGCGATCGTTGTTTTTCCAACTCCCGGCGGTCCCCATAAAATCATTGACGGAATTTTTCCGTTCTCAATTGAATTACGCAAGACGCTCCCTTTCCCGGTAAGATGTTCCTGGCCTACGAGGTCATCTAATTTTTTAGGACGCAGCCTTTCTGCCAGAGGTGGAATTGCCATGTGAAAAATTTAAATCATACACACCTTTGTTATTTCGCGGTGAGGTATGGAAGTATGTCTTTCAAAGTTACAGCAGATTGGGCATCATCCAATTCAATAACTACGCAGTACCCATTTGCTCCGCCTGCTTTCAACAATGCATTTACAAGCCTTTGCTGATCGCTCTCTAACCTTTTGCCATTCCATATTTCTTTGGTGCATAAACATCCCGATGTGGGTGTAAGTGGATAATAGGGTTCATTTGAATAAATAGATGGGTCTATCGTTGTGCCATGAGCAATAATTTCTGTACGTCCTGCAAGCCCGGCATAGTACGAGTAATATAAGGGGAGATAATTTTGTAAATCGGGCGGCAGTAATTTTCTGTAAT
Organism: Ginsengibacter sp.; assembly: GCF_057362405.1. Classification (NCBI taxonomy): domain Bacteria; kingdom Pseudomonadati; phylum Bacteroidota; class Chitinophagia; order Chitinophagales; family Chitinophagaceae; genus Ginsengibacter; species Ginsengibacter sp. The sequence goes on along the minus strand of NZ_JBMQQG010000157.1, from coordinate 936 downwards.
AGTCAACATTCCATGTAGTGTCGCTAATACTACTATCACGCATAAACGCTTTTATATTTTCTTCAACGGGCATAGACAATTGAACATTAGCAGTAGGCCCGATAAAACTGCTCATAGAAACGCCGAACCCGTGCATAAAAAAAATCCCCTGCGGCGTATTGCCACCTCGTAAATAAAAAGGTAGATCGGTAATACTCCTTGCCAATTGCGGAATATTAAAAATTACTCCGTTGCTGTCCGTAATAAATTTTCCATCATAACTGCGGACAACCATCAGGCCAGGGTAATCACGGTCTTTTCTTTGAATGCTATAGGCAACTGTTTGACCGGGCAAAAACTTACTGCTAAAAAATTCCTTTAATAATTTCTTTGATAAAAATGTTCCGGTTGTTTTTTGTTCTGACATATGAACTTGCAGCATATATAATGTTGGATCAATGATTCCCTGGTCGCCAAATTTTGTTTCAATTAATTTAGTAATAGAATTGACTAATAGTGTATCTTTTTTTTTCTGCAGCAAATATTCAGCGCATAATGCAAATACTTTTGGATCATTAGTGCTATCAAGTAATTTTTTTACCTGCTGAAAAAAAATACCTGGATAATTAGCGTATGCCAGACCAAGCAATGCCTTTTGAAAATCTATGCTTCTCGATTCAATTTCGTAAAATGCACTGTGAATTTTTGCATCAACTAATGGAGTCTTATACAATAGTACTTCCAATGCATCAAAAGCATCTTCCCAATTTTCTTCTGTTGAATCGTTTAATGGAATCGATAAATTTGAATTGATAGAATATTTTATGAGGCGGTCATGCAATTTTGCCCGCTCAGCCGTTGTGGTGTATGATGTGTAAAGGGGCGCATCATATTGAGCAAAAGTTTGGTTGAATATGCATATCAAAAATGCAAGAAACAGCGATTTATTATTTAGAT
>NZ_JBMQQG010000156.1:0-5636 GCF_057362405.1 Ginsengibacter sp. | reverse complement strand
TTTCTTTGGAAAGGAAGCCGTAAATGGAGAAGTATACAAACAGTTAAACGGCCTGGTGGGGACGGCAGCCGCTTTGCAGATCCAGGATATTATTAAAAATATTCACCTCACCGGAAATAATTTTGTGGCAACTACTATAAGTATCATCATTCTATTAATTGGCGCCACCAGTATTTTTGGCGAAGTACAGGATTCGCTTAATAAAATATGGGGACTGAGAGTAAAAGCTAAAAAAGTATGGTGGAGACTTATTGTAACCAGGCTTTTATCTTTCTCTCTTATTTTAAGCATAGGGTTTATAATGATTGTATCACTTATTTTAAATGCACTCGTGGCGGCTTTTGGTAATTTCTTAAGCAGGTATATTCATCATTTCAGTGTTTATTTTATTGAAACCGCCGAGAGTATGCTTTCTTTTATTGTCGCTACATTTTTATTTTCACTCATGTTCAAATTATTACCCGACGCCAGAATAAAATGGAAAGATGTTATTTTTGGCGGTTTTATAACAGCCATATTTTTTACTTTCGGGAAAGTTGCCATTGCCTATTATTTAGGTAAAAGCAACCTCACCACTTTATACGGTGCTGCAGGATCTATCATAATAATTATGGTGTGGGTATATTACAGTTCAATTATTTTATACCTTGGTGCAGAATTTACAAAAGTGCATGCAAATTTATTTGGCAGAAAAATTCAGCCGAACGAGTTTGCAGAATGGATAATGACTGAAGAAAGGCGGGTATTAACCCCTCATCTTAAAAACAAAGATTTAAATTAACTTTGCAACCTCATAAGTTTTTAAAGTTTTATGCAGAAAAAAATTCTTATTATCGACGATGACATTGACATGTGTTCGCTATTGAGCCGCTTCCTTAATAAGAAAGGATATGAAGCCGAAGTAGCGCTTAACGGTTCAAAAGGTCTTGCGAGATTTAATGAAGAACATTTTGATATTGTTCTTTGTGATTTCAGGCTTGGAGACAAGAGCGGGAAAGATGTGCTTCTTAAAATAAAAGAAATTAAGCCGGAAACTATTGTAATCATAATAACCGGCTATTCGGATATTAAAACCGCAGTGGATGTTATTAAGATGGGTGCGTTTGACTATATAACAAAACCCCTTATTCCAGATGAAGTGATTAACGTTATTGAAAAAGCCATTGCAGCACCTTCAACTGAATTTATTACACCGTCAGTAAATACTAAACCAGCAAAAAATAAAAAGCAGTATGTTATTTCCGCCAATAAAGAATTCCTGATAGGACAGAATGGCGAAACTGCCCGTGTATACAACCAGATAGAAATCGTTGCAGGCACTAATTATAGTATTATATTATATGGTGAAAGCGGTACAGGCAAAGAAGTAATTGCAAAAACCATTCACGAAACAAGTAACAGGCGAAACAAGCCTTTCGTTGCGCTGGATTGTGGAACCCTATCAAAGGAACTTGCAGGAAGTGAACTTTTTGGTCATGTAAAAGGTGCGTTTACCGGGGCAGTAACTGATAAAGAAGGCCATTTCGAAATGGCTAACGGGGGCACTTTATTTTTAGATGAAGTTGCCAATCTTTCACCCGAAGTGCAAGCTGCCTTATTACGCGTGATCCAGGAACGGAAATTTAAGAGAGTTGGCGGCACAAAGGAAACTGATGTGGATGTACGCATTATTGTTGCATCGAATGAAAATCTGCAGGAAGCTTATAAAAGAGGTAAGTTTAGAGAAGATTTGTACCATCGCTTTAATGAATTCTCTATCAATTTGCCACCGCTGCGTGAGCGGAAAATTGATATACCGCTTTTTGCTGACTTTTTTCTTGATAAGACAAATCTTGAACTCAATAAAAATATAGAAGGTTTCGAAGACGACGTTTTAGAAATGTTTGTTAATTACTCATGGCCCGGAAACCTGCGGGAATTCAGAAACGTTGTGAGGCGTGCTGTATTACTTACTCCATCGGGTAAAATAAACTCCAACGTATTACCATGGGAAATTACTAATGCAGAAATTCAACACACGCCGGAGGAAAAACTCTTGAGGCGGGATACCAAAGAACCGATGAACATTAAAGATATTGATTTAAAAGATGCTGCTGCCAAAGCAGAATACGATACTATAATGAATGTACTTAAGGAAGTTAATTTCAACAAGACCAAGGCCGCGGAAATTTTAAAAATCGACCGCAAAACGCTTTACAACAAAATAAAAATCTATCAATCGCTGTAGGCCACCTCTCGGGTTTTCAAATTGGATTTATAAATGGGTATGGAATTTGTCGGAGGATTTATAATTAAACCTTACCGATAAATTTAATGTATGACTACTCAAATAACTCCGATGACAACAGTATCATCTGTTCTGGAAAACCTTCGAATCAAGAAACAAGATCGGGAGTTTAGAATGACACCTGAAGGGTTTACTCCAGGTAATGATAAATATTACAATCCTGAAGATTTAAAGATTATCCGGACGTACCGGTTCGAAGGAGAATCTGATCCGTCTGATTCTTCTGTCATCTATTTAATTGAAGCCAACGATGGCCTTATCGGCTACAGTATTGATTCTTACGGAGTATACAGCGACCACGGTGATGATGGCTACGACGATTTTATAAGAAAAATACCTGTTGAGGAAAGAGATGAGCAACAAATTTTTCCGGATTAAAATTCGTTCTTGCATTTAATAATATTATGCAACGCGAGTTCGGGATAAGAAAATATATCTACAGTTTCATGCATTCATAAAAGCCCGTTGGGAGAAAATATTATCTTTTGGCGAGGCAAACCACCCTTTACACCACTTTTCTTAACAGTAGCTGACATGATATAATAGGAGGTTTCCTGTTAATTCCTTATTGATTGGCGGCTACCTTCCTGCAGAATTGTTGCAGGCATGTTGCTACGCTTAGCAGTATGGCTGCAAGAGGGTAGCAAGAGTTCAGCAACCTTATAGCGACAAATTGTGGTTTTTACTGCATGTTGTCTTGTCCCGAAATTGAACGAGGGCTACTCATCCTGTATCTATCAAGTATAGGTAAAGCATAAAGGCATGGATAGAGTAAGAGGAGAGTATGTAATAGAAGTCCTTAGTAGAAATAGAAGATATTATCTTTTGGGAGGCAAAACTATTATCCCCAAATACTTGAATAAGGCAACAAACTTGCCTGTCTGCACAATAAATTATAAATTATTTTTCCATTAAAAGTTAAATGCAAAAATCTTACCCCGAACTCACGTTATTTGAAGCCTATGTATATATTCTCTTTACAGCATCCTTATACTTTTCCATAATTACCTTTCTTTTGAGACTCAATTTAGGCGTCATTTCGCCGGTTTCTATACTCCAATCCTGCGGCAGCAGTTCAAATTTTTTGATTTGCTCCACATGATTAAATTGGGTGTTATAATGTTCCACTTCCGTCTTAAATAATTTCTTTACCTTTTCATCCTGCAGCAACTCTTCATTTGTTGTAAACGAAATATTTTTATCCTTCGCCCAATCTTTTAAATTATTGAACGAGGGTATTATTAAAGCACCCACATATTTTTCACCTTCACCAACCAACATAATATTTTCTATATAAGGAGATTCTTTCAGTTTAAGTTCTACAACTATTGGTGCAACATATTTACCGCCGCTTGTTTTAAACATTTCTTTTTTGCGATCTGTAATTTTCAGGAATTTGTTATCGATCATCATCCCAATATCCCCGGTTTTATACCAACCATCCTCCATGGATTCTGCCGTAAGATCGGGCCGTTTATAATAACCCATCATTATGTTGGGACCTTTGCATAATATCTCTCCATCTGCTGCGATCTTAACCTCAACGCCGTTAATTAATGGGCCTACTGTACCAAACATGCGATTTTCTTCATCATACCGGTTTACTGAAATTACAGGCGAAGTTTCCGTAAGTCCGTACCCTTCCATCACAACAATTTTAGCTGCAGTAAATATGCGGATCAACTTCACCTGGCAGGCGGCTCCCCCGGTAATAATTGCATTAAGTTCATTGCCCAAACCTTCTCTCCATTTACTAAAAATAATTTTGTTGGCAAGGCTAAGTTGCAAATTATAAAAAACTCCCAGCCTCTTGTTGATTTCAAATTTTTCCGCTAACGAATGAGCCCAGTAAAAAAGATTTCGCTTTATCCCGGTTAACTCACTTCCCTTTAGCATGATATTCTCATAAACTTTTTCCAGTAATCTCGGCACGGTGGTAAACATATTCGGTTTTACCTCCCTGAGGTTCTCAGCGATGGTATCCAAACTCTCTGCATAAAATATAGAAACTCCTTTATATAAATACAGGTAAGTAACCATCCGCTCAAAAATATGGTTCATCGGAAGAAAACTAAGCGCCCGGCTACCGGGCGGAAAACAAGGCATTGACCCAATTACATTACTCACAATATTTTTATGCGAAAGCATCACTCCCTTTGGTTTACCAGTAGTGCCGGAAGTATAGATTATGGTAGCAAGATCTTCGTATTGTATTTGCGCTGATACCTGTTTTAATTTTAGAAGATAGTCTTCATCTTCTGAAAGAATATCTTCCCAGTGTTTAATATTTTCCGTTTTATCAAAAGAAAATATTTCCTGCAGGTAAGGCAGGTTGGTGCGTATTGCGTTTACTTTTTCAGCCAGTTTCTTATCATTTACAAAAATGACTTTTACCTGTGCATCCTGTAATATAAATTCAAGCTCTGACTGGCTTATGGTAGGGTACACCGGGGTAAGCACTGCTCCTATTTGTTGAACAGCCAGGTCGAGCATCAGCCATTCGGGCCGGTTCTTAGCGATTACTGCAATTTTATCTCTTCCTTCAGGGGTGTTATCGCCGCTTCCAACGCCCATCTTCAATAACCCGGCGCTTAGCTTATTTACGGTTTTAGAAAGCTCCCCCAGGGAATATTCCTTCCAAATACCATCTTCTTTTGCGGCCATAACGGTATGCGTGGCTCCTCTTTCTAAATGCCATTCGATACAATCAAACAATCGGGTGGGTTCGGTCATAAAATAAAAAAATTACGTTACGATATACTTCCTGTCTCTCAAATTTTTATTTAAACTGGGCGTGTCCTAAATTAAGTAAATAAGCAAAATAATTGTAAATAATTATTTTGCTGGCTTCACATACGATGACCGAATTTTTTAATGATAATATTGGCCTTCGGGAATCTTAAAAATCCTTCCCTGTTGAAATTTGTTAAATGCAGCATATTCTTCACTATGGGTACCTATCCAGTTTTGATAGCTGGAAAGATTTTGTGCTGCACCAAAAATCCATTGGTTGTAAGCGGTAAACAACCCTTCTTCCAGGAATTGCTCCTGCTTATCAAAAAGAGCGAAAGGAAATTGTTTGGCATAAGATTGATCCCAATCAAGAATGAATCTTGTTCTGATCATTGTGAGTGTTTCTGCATTCAATCCATTTATGACAACGCTGTTTTGCTTATTCATTGTTGTTAAAAATGCAATCTCAAATTTATTTTTGTCTTTGGTATTAGCGAGTAAATCAGGATCGGCAAAAAGTTTTTTATATCCATCCAATAAAATATTTTTTATCTCAGCGGTTCGCGGCGTGAACGATCCAATATTTATAAATATCTCTCCATAAATAATGTTCCAT
>NZ_JBMQQG010000155.1:0-5558 GCF_057362405.1 Ginsengibacter sp. | reverse complement strand
TTAACGATGGTTTGCAGCATTCGCAGACTGTACCTGACGGCGAAGCATACACGATAATATTTTTGTTCCATGTTTTACCACCATCAACAGACCTGGCGAGATAGACACTCTGGCCTTTAGGATTATTTACACCCAGCCATACAACATAAGTTTTTGAACCATCTGCATCTAGTGCAGTAAGACCTTCTTTGGATATTCCATTTGTATTATTTACTTGTTGCGACTGGTACCACTTGCCCACAGCATTTTTTCTATAACAAAATAAATTGCCTTCTTTATCACAGGCAATTATAACAAGACCATTCTTTACTGCAGCTATCTGTGGTCCTCTCATAGCAGAAGCGAATAAATCCGGTAGAACTGCAACCAACGAAGGCGCCGAATAAGACTTCCCATTTTTCGAAAAAATATACATTATGCTGTCACCCGTTCCATAGACTATATGGATATTGTTTCCTTTGTCTTTTGCAATGGCCGGCATGTGTCCCTGGGCTATAACAACTCTGCTATTGGGATTTTGCTGCGCAAAACCTGCCAGCATCATGAGCATAGAGAGGATAGCCGAAACAGTTGTTTTCATAAAGATTGTATCAATTGAAGTAGCAATTCAAACTTATTCATTGTATTTATTATACTAACAAACTATAATGAAAGTATGACAAAGTTAAGCACCGCACCTGTAACAGGTAGAATAACTGAAATTTTGTTGCACTTACTCCGCATTAGCGAGGATCAACTTGCGCATGTAAAACCATTAACGGTTTAAACTAATCATTATCTACCGAAAAAAATGCATAAACAGTGCGTTTTACATTCCATCATGCAACCTTCCGGGCGAATAATGAATTACATCTTCAAGTGTTAAGAGATGACTCAACCCGCTTAATACCTTGTTCATCTCAAAATTTATCCTTTTCTCAATTGTGCATGCGGAAATAAATAGCTTAACTTTCCTTATACCATCAGGCACTCTATCATACAAGATATAAGCATGAATACTTCTGGCGCATTAATCACCCGGCTGTTTTCCATTCGCAACCGCTATGGAAAACAATTTGCATTAGAAAAAATGCAACTGCTCCAAACCATTAATATTAAAACTGTAAAAAGCAAAAAAGAAGTACAGGAATGTTATGCCGCGATGGAATTTCTTATCGCTTATCCCGATAACAAAACTATTTACGAACGCTCCAACCAATTATTACAGCAACTGCAGGAGTATTTAAAAACAAATGAAAATTTAAGTTACCATTTGTATAACACCGGCATTACCAATACAAGCTTTTGTGCAGCATTCAGCTTTGAGCTGGTAAAATGGCTGAGAAAAACCCGTCCCAAAGAAATCAAGCTTCGCTCTATTGATGCGGATGATGCCCAGGTTCGGTTCGTCCTCCAGGTGGTGATGCCAAAAGTTGAATCGGAAATTTTTCAGGATGCCAATGCAGAATGGAAGGGTTGGCTTCAGCGTTTCAAAAAACAGGATGAAGATCTGCTGGACCAACTCATTGGAATTTTCGACAGCAGCGATATTCGTCCCGAAGTAAAAGACGAACTCTGGAACAAAATAGGCGTGTATGTAGAAATTACTTTTACGTCGCATTGCTGCCTGCCGCAATCATTGATCTCGCATTATTACCACCGATCGCTAATCAAAAAAGAAATAAAAAAAGAAACGCCTGTTTTTACACCTGTTAAACTTACAAGAAATGAAGCTGAACAGATTATTGCCAACGCCAGGATGATAATGCTGGCCAATCTCAGGGAAATTGATCCTATCAATTATACATCTGCAAAGCTTGTTTCTTATTATCATTTACCAAGGGGAATTTCTGTTGCACTAATGGGCATGGTGCCGGAGCGCCGGCATCCTATAGACAGTTATATGGGGTATATGGTTTTTAAAAATGGGCTGCCCGTAGCCTATGCTGCTACATGGATATTATTAAACAGCGGCCGCATCGGCCTGAATGTTTTTTACAATTACAGGGGCGGCGAATCAAGATATATTTTTGAGCAGGTACTGGAACTTCATCGTAAAGTATACCGCTTAAAACGCTTTACAGTGGACCCTTACCAAATTGGAAAAACAAACAGCGACGGTATACACTCCGGCGCATTCTGGATGTATTACCATTTAGGATTCAGGCCTATTCAAAAAATACAACAGGAACTGGCAATAGCAGAAGACGCGAAAATAAAATCCAACAAAGCCTATCGGAGTCCCGTGCCGGTTTTAAAAACATTGGCCAACTCCCGGCTGGAATTAGTATTGCAAAAAAACGCAGTGCGTTTTGATGCCACTGATATCAGCCGGGCGTATGCTGGTATCCTCACCAAAAAATACAATGGGAACCGCTTACTCGCAGAAAAAGGCGCCGCAACAAAACTGGCTAACATACTGCAGATAAAAAATTACTGGGAAGACAACATGAATTTTATTTTGAAGAACTGGGCAGTTTTGTTGTTGAGCAACCAAAAGGAACTGCGCCATAATAGTTCATTAAAAAAAACGTTGAAGAAATTATTTGTTCTAAAAGCAGGCGGTAGGGAAGAAGCTTATATAACCGGGATGCAGCAGGCTGTAGATTTGAGGAGATTTATAGAACTCATGTTAATAAAATATGTAACGGATTAACCGGTTCGCACAAGAATTTAAGTAAATAATAGCCTGTTGATTCTTATTACTTTTACAATTTAAACTTCTAAGGATCCCGGGGTCGCCAGTTGCCAATCTAATTAACTTAATGCGGGTTTAAGAAAGAAAGGGGCTACCCGTCGGGGGCCTAAACTCCGTGCCCGATGGCCAGGAAGAATATTTGTTTTTTAAAACATTCTCACACATGAGGAGAAAGTTTATTTTCTAATTTTTATTAAAATCGCACAAACAATTATAAAAATTATAGAAACCGCAAACATAATTTCAGAGTAAGTAATTGCGTGTTGACGATTACTAATTTTCCAAACATTTATGATACTCATTAAACCAATTCCTGTCCAAAAGCTCATTGCCAACTCCAAATATTTCTTGTTTTGATGTATCATTTATTTTACAGGGCAAAGTTCTTTAGTGTGCTCGTAACCGTTAGTTGCATTGTTCCTAATTATTAAAATATTCTTACCACGGCAATGGGAAGCGTCTGTCCTGCCAGAAGCTGAATATTAACTGCCACCAGTGGGTCCGGGATTCTTTTTCCTTATTAAACTGTCTTTAGGATATTTCGCTTCCATATCCTTACGAATATTTTCACTCCATGTAATAATTGTATTTTTTTCTGCGTCGGTTAACTTTGCATCTCTATGAATAAGTGTGTAAGAAGAAAGTGGCATATCTCCTTTATCAATTTGCTTTTTTATTTCTTCTATTTTATCGTACTGCCTTGCCACAGGATAGGTTGCAAACTCATTTAAATTAAAGGATCTTGTTCCATCCTTAACATGATTTGCCAAAAACCAGGCTACCGGCTGAATATTGTTATACCAGGGATAGCGTGTGTTATTAGTGTGGCAATCTTTACAGGCTACAGCCAGTAACGAGTCAACATCTGCAGGAACAGGGTATAATGTAGAAATGTCTGCGGGTTGCGGACCGGGATGGATATTTTTTTGTGGTTTTATAAATTGGATTACAATAAGAATAATCAATAAAATTACCAGTATTTTTTTTACCATAAAACAAAGTGATTAATGTGAAGAAAAAGATTAATACAAAGCTATTTATGCGGTTATATTTCCCTGCAAAGGAATATCAATATTAAACAATATTCTAATTAAGAGGGAGGATAATTAATTAGTAAGGATTATTCCCCAATGCCACTCTTAAATTATTCATAGTTGCTGGTTGCACTCGCCTGAATTTGCAAACGCAGGAGTTATAATTATTCAATCAATAAAAAATATTTAATTTTTAATTGGAGAATTAAGTCTTTCAATTTTCAGCCGTTACACTACCCACGCCGGATGTGTGAATTTCCGGGTTTTGCGGATTACCACGATAATGCACACTTCCTGTACCGCTAACCGTTGCGCTCAGATGAACACTTGCAAAAACATGGGCAACACCAACACCCGAAACGGTCACAGTAGTGTTTTCACTTTGCAGGTTTCCGCAGTCTGCATGACCAACACCGGAAAGCTCGCAATCAAAATCTTTCGTATGTCCACGAAGCTTTACAGTGCCTGCGCCTGTTATAGTCGCCGATATCGCAGGAGCATCCACTTCACCTTCAATATTTCCCACGCCACTTGTGTTGAATGAAATTTTTTCAGGATTCTGCAAAAGACCAGACACCGTTATGTTAGAAGCGCCGGAAGTAGTAACGTCAGATAATGTGGGAGCTGTGATGTAAATTTTTGCATGGTCGTTGGTTACAGATACTCCATGTTGATAGTGAATTTGTAACGTTCCGTTTTCAACATTTGTTTCCAGGTAAGGCAATAAGTTGTCATCGTCTTCCACGGTTACGGAGCAATTGCTTCCGCTGGTGATTACCACATCAGCGGCACCTGAAGAATGAATTTTGGCAAATGTTCCCGGATTGCGAGTTTCCTTTTTCACGTTCCCGTTTCCGGACATCATTTTGCATGAACTTAAAACAGCAATAAAAAATATTGCCAACAATGTTGTCTTCATAAAATTTTTTTTGAATACAATAAACAGGCAAAGATGCCTGCGATAGTAAAGCTACCAAAAGGATTTCATTTTTGCGTGCCTGTGGGTTGACCAATATCACGGTTCGTGCCTTACGAAACGAAATTATTGGTGATGCAGCATGCGAGGGTTTTCCAGGTGCCGCGACTATGGTTTCTTAGCCGGTGTGCAGCCGCTCAATATTATTCATCGTCCACTGCAACATCATAATATTTCAAACTGGCAAAGATTGACTAAGCATCAAAATGCTGACTATAATCATGCAACTTATAGTTTCAGGTCATACCTGGTAAAAGTTACTATAACTACCTTGGACGTTAGTACGTAAATACTTTTTTCACCATAAACTTTTTAGTCATGAAAAATAATGATAAAATATTAATTGCATTGGCTACAGGTCTATTTGTTGGCGGAGTTCTGGGCGTTTTGTTTGCGCCCAACGAAGGCAAGGAAACAAGAAAAAGAATTGCCGATGCTGAAAAGAAATTGAACAAATCAATTAAAGAAACAGTCAACAGGGGCAAGGAAAAATTCTCCGATTTGAAAGACGGAGTGAAAGAAAAAATAGAAGCGCTGAATGAAAAAGTAAGAGAGTTCGTATAAGCAATATTTGCTGCTGCTGACAACTCAATAAGAAAGTGATTTAAATGATATTATCTGCCTGATTAATTTTTGGCAAACGTTGTTGTTGTATGTGACTGTAGAGAAAAGCAAAAACGATTGAAAATGAGCCCCGAACTTGCCATGGTATCTGAAACACGTTTTCTGATGTCGATGCTTACTGATAGCCCTGGTGATCTCAACGTTAATGGCAAATTTGTTTCACGCTCCGCTGTGGTTCCCTCCCCTTCGAAAGCCCACACCAGGTTATCAATTATTCAATCAAATTACATAGCGACAATCATCTATA
>NZ_JBMQQG010000154.1:0-106090 GCF_057362405.1 Ginsengibacter sp. | reverse complement strand
GTCAACACTTAAAAAAATAAAGCCTCAGTAACTACTAACTTTACCGGGGCTTTTTATTTATGAATGAACAGGAAATTATACCGCATTTATTCAGAACGGAGTTCAGAAAAATAACCGCCGTTTTATGCAAGACTTTTGGCAATGCATTTCATGGGATTGAAATGGCAGAGGATATAGCCAGTGAAACATTTTTATCGGCCATTGAAACATGGACCTATAAAGGAATTCCGGAAAATCCAACAGCATGGTTATACACAGTTGCAAAAAATAAAGCCAAAAATTATATTAACCGTAACCAACTTTTCGCTGGCAAGATTGCTACGGAACTTAAGCAATCGTCACCAACAACGCACGAAATTGAGATTGACCTGTCGGAAAAAAATATTACCGACAGCCAGTTACTGATGTTGTTTGCCGTTTGCCATCCTTCCATTTCAACAGAAGCCCAAATAGGTTTGGCACTTCGCATTCTCTGCGGATTTGGAATAGACGAAATTGCGAATGCCTTACTAAGCAATAAAGAAACTATTAACAAGCGTTTGTTTAGAGCGAAAGAAAAACTGAGGCTTGAGAATGTAAAAATTGAATTTCCCGGCGAGGCGGAAATTGATAACAGGCTCGACACAGTGTTGACAACTTTGTATTTACTTTTCAGCGAAGGTTATTATTCTGAAAGCAATGATAACATTCTACGCGAAGATCTTTGCATGGAAGCCATGAGATTAACTTACCTGTTAGCTGAAGAAGAACAAACCAATCAACCTAATGTAAATGCGTTGTTGGCGTTAATGTGTTTTCAATCGTCACGATTTGAAGCAAGGAAAAACAGCAATGGCGAAATGATTTTATATGAAGACCAGGACGAGACATTGTGGAATGATGAATTGATCTCTAAAGGTGCTTATTTTCTTCACAAAGCGTCGCAGGGTAATAGACTTTCGAAATATCATTTAGAAGCAAGTATAGCTTATTGGTACACGATTAAAGCTGATACGAAAGAGAAGTGGGAGAATATTTTGCAACTCTTTAACCAGCTATTGCAGATAGAGTATTCACCTGTTGCAGCGCTTAACCGAACGTTTGCCCTTTCAAAGGCTAACGGCAAAGCACAAGCGATTGTAGAAGCGGAAAAATTAAAATTAACCAACAATCACTTTTATTTCACGCTACTCGGGGAACTTTACAAAGGAATAGACGATATAAAGGCGAAAGAAAATTTTGTAAAAGCCCTTTCAATTGCAAAGACGGCGGCTGATAAGAAAGTCATTCAAAAGAAAATAGAAAATTTATGAGACCGGCTTAATAAATAAAGAGGCCGAAACAGAAACTGAATGAAGGTCACGAAAAGTGAAAAGAAAATTTAGAAGTTTAGTTTATATTGTTGACTGATTTATTAACTGTAAAATATAGGGATCATGGAAGATTTTGATGATGACAACGCGATTTATAAAGTTGTTGTAAACCACGAAGAACAATACAGTATCTGGCCATCTGCGAGGGAAAATCCATTAGGCTGGAAGGATGCTGGAAAGGTTGGATCCAAAGAAGAATGTTTGAAATTCATAAAAGAAGTATGGACGGATATGCGACCGTTAAGCCTTCGAAAAAAAATGGAAGAAGATCAGAACAATGGATAAAATATGGGGAATGTCGAACTTTGGTAGTTCAAATAAAAGCCCGCACCCGATTTTGCCGCCCGTTTATTCATAACGTAGTGCTTCAATAGGATCGAGCCTGGATGCATTTCTTGCAGGATAATATCCAAAGAACACACCGGTTATTGCACAAACCATAAACGATAAAAAGATGGATGATTCCGAAACAAGCGTAGGCCATGACAGGAAGTAACTAACCAGGCTAGACGCAGTTATGCCTAATGCTACTCCAATAACACCACCTGTTAAACTTATCAGAATCGCCTCTACAAGGAATTGTAGCAGAATGTCTATTCCCCGTGCACCCATAGCCATACGCAAACCAATTTCTTTGGTACGTTCAGTAACGGAAACATACATAATGTTCATAATGCCAATACCGCCAACAACTAATGAAATACCCGCAATTGCGGCTAAGAGTACCGTTAGTAACTGGCTGGTTGAACTAATGGTGCTGATTAATTCAGCTTGTGTTCGCACAGTGAAGTCATCATCATCAGTGGGTTTCAGCTTATGATCTTTACGAAGGATTTCTGTAATCTCAGCAGTAGCCGTATCCGAACTTTTTTCGTCAAGCGCAGACGCGTAAATCGTTTGAATAAATGTGATGGCCAATATTCTTTTTTGTACGGTAGTATAGGGAGCAAGTATAATATCGTCCTGGTCCTGCCCAAATGTATTCTCACCCTTTGCTGATAACACACCAATTATTTTAAAGGGTATTTTATTAAAGCGTATTACTTTGCCTACCGGGTCTTCGCCCGCGGCGAAGATATTAGTCTTAACTGTTTGACCTATGAGGCAAACTTTTGCAGCAGTCTTAACGTCGTTATCAGTAAATACTACGCCAGATTGCAATGGCCAGTCACGGATGCTGAGGTATTCGGGACTAACGCCCTGCATGGTTGTAGGCCAGTTGAGCGCTCCATTTATCGCCTGCCCGTTGGCTTGTACGGCAGGGGATACGGCAGTAACAAAATGAGCATCCTTGCGAATGGCATCTACATCTTCAACTTTTAAGGTCTGGAGGCCTGCTGCACCAAGCCTGGCACCACCGCCAACGGTTTGGTTACTGCTGGGCCTGATGTTAATCATGTTGGATCCCATGCCAGATAACTGGCTTCTTATACTGGCTTTTGAACCTTCGCCTATTGCAACCATTGTTATTACTGAAGCCACACCAATGATGATGCCCAGCATAGTTAGAAATGCCCTGAGCTTATTGCGAAGTAATGCTCTCCACGCTATTCGTAAAAGGTTTACTGCGTTCATTTTTCTTAGAGTTAATATTCATCGCTCTGCGGCAGTGCGGCCAATTCTTCTTTTGCGGAACGAACGTTTTCATTTTTTGAATCCCTTATCACTTTACCATCTTTTAAAGTAATGGTTCGGTTGCTAAATGCTGCTATATCCGGCTCATGCGTTACAAAAACAATTGTTTTTTTCTGTTGTTGATTTAGCTCCTGTATTAACGACATAATCTCATACGATGTCCGGGTATCCAGATTTCCGGTGGCTTCATCCGCAAGTATCATCACCGGTTCGTTTACCAGCGCTCTTGCTATAGCGACTCGTTGTTGCTGGCCGCCTGACAATTGATTAGGCAAATGATCAAGTCGGTCCTGCAGCCGGACAGCCGTTAATGCTATTTTAGCTCTTTCTTCTCTTTCTTTTGTTGATAATTTAGGATTGTACATAAGGGGCAGTTCTACATTCTCCAGTGCGGAGGTTCTTGCGAGTAAATTATAGGATTGAAAAACGAAACCAATTTTACTATTGCGCAAACCCGCGAGTTCGTTGCGGGAGAGTTGTTTAACGTTCACGGCGTCCAGCAGGTAATCACCATCTGTTGGTTTGTCGAGGCATCCCAATATGTTTAATAAAGTTGTTTTGCCAGAGCCGCTGCTACCCATAATCGTAATAAATTCACCTTCTTCAACCGTGAAGGAAACTCCCTTTAACGCATGTACTGTTTCGCTGCCCATTTTAAAATCACGCTTCAAATTATGAATATCCAAAATTTTATTTGCCATATCTTATCATTTTTTGCAGCTTTATTATCTAAAAATAAAATCATGTAAGCGCCTGCGTTAGTGATTAAATAAACCAGTATAAAGCTGATTACATACTTTTAACTTCTCTTATTAATTAACCCGGGGGACGACCTCCGCCACTTTTTTTAGGAGTTCTTGGCCGCCGCTGAGGCATGAAAGGGCTTTTTTGAGTTTTGCTTTTTAAATCTGCTTTCTTTTCCTGCGTATACCCGGTCACCACTTCATCACTAGAATTCAATCCTGATATTACCTGTACTTGTGTTTCATCGTCCATGCCCGTTTTAATACGCTGCAATACAAGAGCGCTATCTTTTTTCAACCATACGAAGGATGTTTTCATGGAGTCATTGCCGGCACTGCTTCCGGGAGATGCACCAGCACCCCCTTGGCGTGACACTCCTTTTTTACCATTGTGCGACTGTGGTATTCCCTGTATCGTATATTTCTTTGCCAAAATCGAGTCGGGCTGAAAACTGAGCGCCCGGGCTGGTATCAGTAAAACATTATCCAATTCCTTTGTATAGATGGTGATGTTGGCTGTCATACCCGGTTTCAATTTCATCTGGTTGTTTGGCGCATCGATAATCGTCGTGTAGGTAACGACGTTAGATGAAACGCTTGAACGTAGCCTGATATCCTTAACTACCCCTGCAAATGTATCTGAAGGAAAAGCATCAACGGAAAAAATAACCCGTTGTCCCTTGGCTACATTACCTATGTCTGCTTCATCGACTGCAGCTTGCACCTGCATCTTGGTAAGATCTTTTGCAATGCTAAAAAGGGTAGGTGTGTTAAAGCTTGATGCGACTGTTTGACCTTCGCTGATATTTCGCGATAGCACTGTGCCATTGATAGGTGAATAAATTTTTGTAAAGGAAAGGTTTTTTTTCGCCGACATTAACTGCGCAGAAATTCCATTTACATTATCTTTTGCACTGTTATAACCATATAAAGCCGTTTCGAGGTCTGCTTTACTTATAGCGCCCACTGCGTACAATTGACTTTGTCTCTCATAATTGCTTTTTTGATAAACCAGGTTCGATTGAGCAGATTGCAGGTTTGCCATGATCTGGTCTACCTGCGCCTGGAAAATGGATGGGTCAATCTGTGCAAGAAGTTGTCCTTTTTTTACGGTGGAATTAAAATCAGCGTATACGCCTTTGATAGTACCCGAAACTTGTGCACCCACATTAACGGTATCAACAGGTTGAATAGTCCCCGTAGCCGTAACCGAAGTTGAAATCGTTCCGTATTGGGGTGTTTCAACCTGCAGTTGTATTATGGTTTCATCTTCCCTGAATCTCCAATACCAGGTGGCTACGCCAACAGCGGCAATCAATAACACCCACCAGATCCATTTAATTTTTTTCATCTTTTAAAACTTTGTTGTTGACTTCATACTTTATAATGTAACAGGCACGCCCGTGTAAAATGAATAAATCTTGGTATATAAAACGGCGGTGTATTTAGCTTGTGTGTAAGCCTGCAATGCCTGCACATAAAGGTTTTTTTGAAGTTGTAAATCAAGGATGTTTATTGCACCCAATCCCAGTTCAGCTGTTGTGATCTTATAACTTTCTTCATTCGCCTTTAATTGTTCTGTTGCTGCAGCATATTGCGCCAATGCATTTTGAAGATTGATATAAGCTTCCTGCACCTGTTGATTTAATATAGTTTCCGTATTGATCAGCGAAAGTGATGCCTGCTGGATTTGTATCTGCGCTTTCGCAATATTTGTTTTATTAACGCGCCTGCTATAAATAGGTATTCCTAACGTAACTCCAAGCGATTGATAAAAATTATTATTCAATTGCGAACCATATTTGTAATTCTGATTGCCTGAATAGTTTGTAGCCAATCCGGCTCCGACACTAACGGTTGGCCTGGCCGCAGCTTTTATCAGTTCGAGATTTGTTTTCGCAAGTTGAATACCCAGCTCACTATTTTTTACTTCGGGCCGTTCATTTTGCGCTGCTGATTGTGCCGAGTCAAGGGCGGGATATAATTGATCTACTATAATAGTATCCGGCACATTTATGTTTAGCTCGTATGCGGATGGTAACTGCAAAATTTGCTTGAGTGTTACCACATTTAAACGGTAACTGTTGTTGGCATTTACGAGGTTATATTGGTCGGTTGCCACCTGTGCCTGTAGTTGTACAAAGTCCTTTCTTGATAGCGCTCCGGCATCAAAACGCTGCTGACCTTGTTTAAGCTGCTCCTGGGATGTGTTAAGTATTTCTTTCAGGTAAGTGATATTTTCACCTGCAAGCAATATATTAAGATATGCCTGCGTAATGCTTAACGTGATATCATTTTCCGTTTCCTGTACATTAAGATTTGAAGATTGTAGGGCAAGCTGGTTGTATTTTATGTTGTTTTTGAGATAGCCACCGTTATAAAGCGTGAGAGAAGAGCTTAAACCATAACTGCTTGAAAAATTAGTATTCGGTTGAAAAATGCCCGTAGTTATATTTTGCGTTTTCCCATTCAACAATGATTGTGATACCGTTCCTGAAAGATTGGGCAAAACTGCAGCTTTCGCTTGTTGTACATCTTCTTCAGCAGAATTTGTATTAAGGCGCAAAGAGTTAATTTGAATATTATTTTGTTTAGCATATTTTATGCATTCTTCCAAACTCCATTTTGCCGGTAAATGCATAAGGGTTGTATCCTGCGCAAACAAAGAAAAGGGTAGAGGAAAAAGCAATAAACTGGTTATTGTAATGATCTTTTTCATGTAAATACGCTCTATCAGTTATTTTACTGTTCGATAAAATATCACTTAATGGGATGTCAAAAAATAAAATTCCCTTCGCCCAAAATATATTTTTACGTACTTTTTCACGGAAGCAAATAATATTTGGTGGACTGCTTTTCAAATGATATTGATTCCAAAGAGTAGGGAAAGCCGCGTCATATTTCTGAAGACCAACACATTTTGTACCAATAAAGGTGTCAGTGAATCAGTTGACGTTTAGAGATTCATCGGAGCTTTCCAAAAAGTATGGTCAATTTAGAAAAGTGACAAATGCTTCGTTCATTTTACTTTGAGAGGCTGCGTCCACTAATGCGAGTAACAAAAACTGTAAAATTCAGGCATTCGGAAAATTTGTAAAAAGTAACATTTCGGCAAAAAGATACAATAGTCCCTGCAAAAGATGTTTGTTTGGCGATTCTATCGGGCGTTAATTTAGCGCCTTGCTATAAAATATTAATTTTCAACCGGCGTTTTATACCTGGCAAATATTATCAAACATTTAATTAAATACTTATTCAGTGGCATTATTTTTAATAACTTGTAGGGTAACTCAAGTGCTGGTATTTTGATAGTGTAGATGCCTGATAATCAAAAGTAAATCTGTAAAAACAATATATCATGAAAAAAATAATCGATCTTAAAGACCTGCTGAAACATGAAATACTTGACTTGTACTCGGCGGAAGAACAAATTATTGATGCCCTGCCCGACATGATTGAAAAAGCAAATGATGCGGGATTAAAGGAATCATTAAGCAATTATCTCAACGTTTCTAAAATACATAAAGACCGTCTTGATTCAATAAAAAAATCTTTAATGGGTAATGAGGAAGAAACAAATGACGGATTTTTTTCCAGCCTTTTTGGTGGAAGTAATAGTGTTACATCCCGGGGAGTAGAAGGATTAGTTAAAGAAGCCGGCAAGATTATGAATGAAGATATGACGACCGAGGCAATGGATGCTGCCATAATCGCCTCCGTACAAAAGATGGGACATTATGAAATAGCAGGATATGGTACTGTCAGAGCTTATGCATCTGAATTGAAGCTTGATTCCATCGCAATTGAACTGGGAAAAACCCTTTTTGAAGTGTATGAGGCAGATCGGTCATTGACAAAATTGGCCGTGGGCCAGGTAAATCCTGATGCAGAAAATGCAATAGGTAGTCACGAAGAGGAGGGAGCAATGGAGGATGATTATGACAGGTTAACCAATTCCATATCAATTATGAGTTCTTCTGACCCAGAAGCGGACGATTAAACTGATCGTATACTAAACAAGTGAATTACCAGGTGTAAAGACAAATTGTTTTTCATTATAAATCCATATTGGCATTTAACGCCGCCCACGTAATTGTTCCGTTCACAAGCTTCAAGGTGTAGTGGTAAATGCAATAACCCTCATGTTTGTATATGTGAAAGGAATTTTTTTCTAAAATTTCCGGAGCTATCGATCTTGCAAATTATTATTGATGCTAAAAGAAAGCCTCAACGCAAACCATAATTTATTTTTTTGCCAATTGCATTTAGGGGTCTGAATAATTGACTTAATTTTAGTTTCTCAACCAGAAAATATTTTTGCAGATGGACAAGATACCAAAGCCCGCTCCTGGTTATCCCACTTTTTTTCAACAATACATGGACAACGTACCCAATGATGGGCGCCTCGTTAAACATCTAACAGATATTATGATAGAAACAGAGAAACTGGTTTCGTCTCTTTCTGAAAATCAACTAAGATATAAATATCGGGAAGACAAATGGACAATTAAAGATATCCTTGTTCATCTCTGCGACTGTGAAAGAATATTTATCTACCGGGCAACAAGAATTGCAAGAGGCGATAATACTGATTTACCCGGGTTTGACGAAAAGCTTTTTGCTTTAAATGCAAATGCGAATAGCCGGTCCGTTAGTAGTATCATAAAGGAGCTAAACGCGTTTAGATTCTCCAGTATTATTTTTATTGAAACACTTGATGACGAAGCGCTGAACAGATCGGGTACGGCTAACGGTTATCCCACTAGCGTAAAGTTGCTGGTGAATCACATTTATGGGCATCACAGGCACCATTTGAATATTATTCGTGAACGATATCTTCAGTAGATTGCCGATTTCGAACTCGTAGTTTTACGATTTGCACAGTATTTTCATTACACCTTTAATTGGGCAATAGTGCGCTTGTACACTATTTGGGAGTGTATATCTTTGTATCAGAAATTAATTGGTATTTAAAAGATATTAATTAAAACATCCAATCCCTTTGAAAAGATCTTCATCCAATTATCTTTAGAGAACTTTTTATCTTCCAATTCCTGTAGATTACCACGTTATTCCGGTGAAAAATAGCCATTGAAAAACAGCAACCTTTTTATCCTTTTGTAAATTACCTACCCCCGGATTTTAAAATATTAAGCTCGCATTAAAATGTGGGCTTTATTTTTTTGTAATATCATTATCTCAACTTTTTGCGTTTATACCGGTAATAACAGATAAGATTTTCCGGAATAAGGAAATCTATCGTTGCTCAATTAATTTTTAAAGCTTGAAGAAAGAAATATTAGTGCTTGCGTTTTCTTCTATTGTTTTTATACTTCGTGCCCAAACAAAAAGAGAATTCAAATCACCTACTGTTATAACAGGGAGAGTTGTTGACTCCTCGTCGGGACGACCTCTCGACTACGCAACTATTTCTGTCTATTTAACATCTAATAAAAAGCCGGTAAACGGCAGTACAACTGATTCCCTCGGCAGGTTCGTAGTGAACGATTTGAAAAATGGAAGCTTTAAAATTGTGATTGAATACATAGGTTATAAAAGCTATACTATAAACAATCTATTAATAAACGAACAAAATTTTGATGTCAACTTAAAAACTATTTTCCTGGGTAAAAAAACGGGTTTGTTAAAAACGGTTACTGTTAACGGTCCCGGGAAGATAATAGAAAATAAAATTGATAAGGTTGTTTTTAATGCGGAGAATGATCTCACTTCACAGGGCGGAGTGGCAACTGATATTTTAAAAAAGTTCCCCAGGTATCTGTTGATGTTGATGGTAATGTAGAATTGGCCGGCAGTTCAAGCATTCGCTTCCTTATTGATGGTAAACCATCCTCTATTTTTGGTAACAATATTACAGACGTGTTGGAATCCATACCGGCAAGCCAGATAAAAAGTATTGAAGTGGTAACTAACCCCGGCGCTAGATATGACGCACAGGGACTAGGCGGCATTATCAATATCATTCTAAAGAAGAATACCGCCGAAGGCGTTAATGGTAATCTCTCCTTAACCGGGAGTACCCGCCAGGAAAATGGCTCTTTCAATTTCAATGCAAGAAAGAATAATTTCGAAATAAACGCTTATCTAAGCGGCGGCGTGAGATTAAATGCGAATACGCCAACTACCTATGATCGCTTCTCAAAAAATTCTTCTAATGGCACAACCGATGTCTTACACCAGGATGGAAGTTCCCGGTTAAATCGTCATGGTATCGAAACGGGGATTGGATTCGATTGGACTTATAGACAAAAGAATATTTTTTCGGGTTCTCTAAATTACAACTCGCTGGGGCATACCGGCAATGGGTTGATAAATCAAACCCAGACTACCTACAATGATGCTGCAGGAAATATTGTTGAAGACATTGCGGCAATTAATAACACAGGTAGTGCTTTCAGGTTTCATAATGTTGATGCCAGTCTTGAGTACAAAAGAACTTTCGATAAAGAAGATCGCGAACTGGACGTAAGCGTAAACAGCAGCTTAGGATATAATTTCGCCACGGCAAATAATGATCAGTATATGTTACCGTCAGATTCGCTTATCTATGGAACCAGTAGTAACAATCCAGGCACAGAAAATGAAGCAGAATTTAATATTGATTATACCGAGCCGCTTTCAAAAAATATTATCCTTGGTTCAGGTGGCAAAATCAGCTTTAACGACATTAACAGCAACTCTGATGTATTAAGTTTTCAGCCTGCGGTTAAAAAATACTTCTTTGACAGTTCTTTATCTGGCAATGTAGAATATCATCAAAAAGTGTATGCTGCGTATTGCGAATTAAGTTTTCCGGTCGGTCGGCTATTTGACGTAAAAACAGGAGGCAGGTACGAACGCACTAATATCAGTGCATTCTATTCGGATGCTCTGCAGCAACCTGGTTCAACGGGCTATAATACATTTGTCCCATCGCTTTTTTTAATGAAAAAACTAAACGATGATGAGAATTTAAAACTTAGTTATTCGAATCGAATTGAACGACCCGATTACAGGGACTTAAATCCATTTATAAATACAAGCGATCCCAAAAATATTACCAGTGGAAATTTATTTCTTACACCTGAAATTGGAAACCGATATGAAATAGGCTATAATAAAGATTTAGGTAAAAATGGTTCGTTTTCAATTACTGTTTTCTACCGGACTAGTAATCATGCTATCCAGAATTATATAATCTACTATCCGTCTTTAAAGATCGGCGACTCAACGTATACAAATGTTTCGGTGAGTACCAGGGAAAATATCGGGCTTGAAAGAAATGTTGGACTGAGCCTGTTTTTTAATCTTAACGTAACCGGTAAATTAAATGTAAGAACCAACTTGTTCGCCTTTTACCGGCACACCATGAACGTAATTGACTCCGGTTATAATTCCAACAGTTTTAATTATCGTTTAAATATGAACGTCAGTTATAGGTTTACAAGTGAATTCGCCGGCGAATTTTTCGGAAATTTCAATTCAGCCCGTAACGAAGCGCAAGGGCGTTATCCTTCTTTCATAAACTACAGTGTTGCGCTTAGGAAACAAATCTGGAAAAAGAAAGGGAGCATTGCTTTAACGGCAGTTAACCCATTCAATGAATATATCAATAGACAAACATCTCTGTTTGGTCCTGGGTTCACGGTCTCCAACCTTCAAAGAATCCCATACAGATCGATCGGTATTAACTTCACCTGGAAGTTTGGTAACCTGCAATTTAAAAAACCTAAGGCCGATGAATCCATTAATTTGAACCCACCCACGGATTAGTTCGGTTATCATTTCAAACGCAAACGTTACCATTAAATTTCTTACGGGATTAATATATTCGCAGCTTTATTTTCTCGTGCGTTTACTTGCATGAAGTGCGTAGTTATACGACTACAACAGTAATTTCAGTAGGGCTATAATTAGGCAGTAATGCTCTTGTTTCGGGTATGCTGGTAGTATATCTTTGTTCCAGAAGTTGATTGATGTTCAACAGACATTAATCAAAAATCCAAATCCATTGAAATGACTATTCCCAATCCAGGAAAAACCAAAAAAAATCCGATGTCAGTCAACTTCTTATTTTTTTATCCAATACCTGTAATAACCAAATATCCAAAGAAAACTGACCAAGAGGTCTGATCCAATTTATCCTTGTAAAACATCTACCCCTGGAATTAAAATTATTCCTTTAAAGAGCCCGCAAAAAACTTGCGGGTTTTTTACTTAAGTAAGGTGATAGAACAACAAGAACAAAATACAAAAGTGAATTCTTTTGGCTTTCCGCAATTATTTTAAAAACGCCTGGTTAATTCGCCTTATAAATGAAGTCAGCAATAATTTTTTCAACCTCAGCTCTTTGTAACTACACAGACTAGACGCAGCCAGCAGCTATATTTATTAAGTTTGACAAAGCGCTATTCTGCCGATGCATTTGAAGAATTCATGTCCCTTAAACTTTATTTTGCTTAAAACGATATTGGTAGGATTTTTTTACTTTACAGCAAAATGGTAATGCCCCGAGCCAACATGCAAAACAACATATCCGTCTTCGGTACTCACAACTTTTATATCCTTTACGGAATTGACAGGCGAGGCATTCTCTGAAACTAAATCTGCACTATTTGCAGGAACATAAATTGTTGCAGTGGTGTTAACAGGAATTTCAACATCCATGTCCAAAGTGTTAGTTTCTTTTTTCCATGCGCTGCTGACTTTGCCATAGTAAGTAATAAGACTCGCAGATACGTTTGTAAAATTACCGCCGATGTGTGGCTTTATTTTTATGTGTTTATAACCAGGGCCATCTTCATAAGTATCAATACCGGCCATTGAACGATACATCCAATCGCCGATGGCACCATAAGAATAATGATTGAACGAATTCATTCCGGGCGTCTCAAATGTACTGTCAGGTTTTATGCCATCCCATCTTTCCCATATAGTTGTAGCACCCATCTTTACAGGATACAACCATGAGGGATATGTTGTTTGTAACAACAGTTTATAAGCGATGCTATCATACCCATAGCGTGAGAGTACATGACATAAATATGGAGTACCGAGAAATCCAGTAGTTAAATGATTATTATAACTTATGACATTATCTGCAAGTCGTGCGGCCGCTTGTTTTCTTAAAGCTTCTGGCAACATGTCAAAATTTAAAGCAAGTACATAAGCTGTTTGCGTGCCCGAAACAAGACGTCCGTTAGGAGTCATGTACTCCTTCAAAAAAGCGTCTTTTATTTTATGTAGTAAATCGGTATAGGTTGAAACATCATCACCCTTCCCCAACACTTTGGCAGCATTAATCAACAACTGGGTTGAATGCGCATAAAAGCATTGTGCTATCAAATATTTATCTGTAACAGCTGCTCTTCCGTCGTTATCATCTTCCGGCCTGTAAAATAACCAATCACCAAAATGAAACCCGGTGTTCCATAAATCATTGTTGCTTTTTCTATGCATGTATTCAACCCATGCTTTCATGCTGCTGTATTGATCTTCGAGAATTCTTTTATCGCCATAGGCTAAATACACATTCCAGGGAACAATCGTTGCAACATCGGCCCAGCCTGTAGACCCGGCGTCATGCGGCCCTAACACGTTTGGAATAACAAATGGAACAGATCCGTCTATTTGATCGGCCGCTATATCCTTGGCCCACTTGGCAAAAAAATTCTCCACGTTCATATTAAAGGTTGCCGTCCTGGAAAATACCTGGGCATCTCCTGTCCATCCCAGACGCTCATCACGTTGCGGACAATCTGTTGGAACATCCAAAAAATTACCTTTTTGTCCCCATTGAATATTATGCTGCAATTGATTGATGAGTGGATTGGAGGTAGTAAAGGTTCCAGTCGGTTCCATATCTGAATAGATGGCAACAGCAGTGAAATCTTCAGGCTTTATTTCACCAGGATAACCCTCCACTTTTATGTACCGGAAACCATGCCATGTGAAATGCGGCTCAAACATTTCTTCTCCTTTTCCGGTTAAAATATATTTATCCTGTGACATAGCCGCACGAAGGTTGGCGGTATAAAAATATCCCTCTTTATCCAGGACTTCTGCGTGAGAAATAGTCACTGTGTCTCCTGCGTTGCCTTTAACTTTTACCTGAACCCATCCCACGAGATTTTGTCCAAAATCAATAACAGTTTTACCCGCCGGTGTTTTGAAAATACGAACCGGCTTAAATGTTTCATGTTTTTTTACCGGCTCATTTTGTGTTGCCAATAAATTGTCTTTCGAATAATCTGCTACAATGACGTCACTCCATTTTGCCTCGTCGTAACCAGGTAAGTTCCAGCCGGTTTTTTCATCACGTGCGTCTACGGTCTCTCCGTTATATATTTCATCGTATCGTATTTCGCCGGTCGAAGATTTCCAGGTATCATCTGTTATTACGGTACTTCTTGATCCATCACCATAAGTTATGTTTATCTGCAACAGCAAAGCAATGTCTTTGCCATACACGTTGATATGATTGCTAAAGCCAATGATACCACGGTACCATCCATTGCCTAATGTTACACCTATTGCATTCGCTCCGCTTTTAATAAGATTAGTAACGTCGTACGCCTGGTATTGCAAACGGCTTTTATAACTGGTCCATCCGGGAGTTAAATAAGCATCTCCAATGCGTTGCCCGTTGATTGTTGCTTCGTAAAAACCGTGAGACGTAATGTAAGCAGTAGCTGAAATAATTTTTTTATTAATAGAAAAGTCTTTTCTGAAAAGAGGAGAGGGCCGCAAAATAGAATCTTCAATATAACCCGGCTGTATCCATTTTGCTTTCCAGTCTGATGTACTTAATAAACCCATTTGCCAAAATGACGGCGAACTCCATGGCGAGGTTTTGCCCATGTTATCCCAGGTGCGGACCTGCCAGTAATATTTTTTATTTGATTGTAACTCACTTCCCTTGTAACTAACATGTACCGATGAGTCTGACAAAACTTTACCTGAACCCCAAATTAAATTTTTATTTTTCAGAAGATCCCTAAATTTATCACTTACCCTGATCTCGTATGCCGTTTGCATAACATTTCTTTTGCCGGATATAAGTTGCCAGGTAAATCTCGGCGTTGTCACATCAATACCAATGGGATTAACTTTATTTTCGACTAAGAGATTTTGCGCCGAAAGACAGACTGGCATTGTGGTAGAACACAAGATTATAAGGGCTAATAACAGGTTTTTTTTTGTCATTATGGTTTAATTAGAAAAAGTATTGTTTGCTAAAGTATTATAAATAAGAAAGGGAGAAAGCAATCGGAAATAAAATTATTTCATTTAATAAAGCTAAATTTATCTGCAACGGCCTAATCGAAAGGTTTTAATTTTTTCAAAGGCGCCAATAAAAAGTGTTAACATTTTCTATTTTTATGTTGATAATTTTTAACAGTTAGCATGAGTTTAGAAACATAGTTACGCGTAAATTTATTACATGGAAGACGAATACATAACATTACAAACCATTTTCGATATCGTAAAAAATGATGCACATCCCCAGACTTATTTATGCAGTGCACGGGAAATCATTTTGCGACAGTTCTGTGGATGGGATGTTATACAGAGGCATTTACAACTATTGGCTGAAAGAGAATTTGTTGTTGTAAAGCAACTTGATAAAATTGCCATTTCAATTACACAAAGCGGTATCGATAAAGTTAAATCCGGAGCTTCACATCATGAATCGCTTTTTGGTATACCCACTAACATAACAGAAGTATAGAGCCTGGTCCATTGATTCAATCCGTTGGGTTGATGTATTCAACTTGATCCGCCTCTTATCAGCTATTGATATACATGAGAAAAAGAAGGCCCAAACCTTCCAATATTGTAACTAATAAAATTCCTTTTAAAGCTTCTTTTTCTTCGTTTTTATTTTGCATTAGCGTATTTTATTGGCGAAGTTAATATACCTACTTCAATAGCCCAAAGTTAATTCGTGTAACTTATATTCCCGAAAGCAGATTCAAAAAAACAGAATTTTGAATTCTTTATTGATTAACCATTCATTACAAAGACATTTGGGTGACCTATCATATGCATTTTTATAATCTCAGATAACTGTACTCGCATCGCATTCTGAGACTATATTTTCACGCCACGCTACACGCAAATAATACGGGATATCGTTAATATCGTTGTGATCCTTATACCCCAAATGGATAAGTCTCCGGTACCAGGTGCCCATCGGGCTCAATATGCAAAGGATGCAATGCCATTGTTTCATCCAGGTAAATGAATGCATCGTACCGCAACGGCACAATCGTTGGCACATAATTTCCGTATTGTTCATAAACAGGATTATACACCACGCCGATGGCACGGTGGCCAAGATGATTTTCCATAAGCATATCGTTATTGGCAAAATCATGCATTAATAATAATTTATTTTCTTTACCGGATTTATGCAATAAATATTCCCAACTTCCCTTTGCAGCTTCGGGAACACTCATCGATTGCATTGGGGCGCCCCAACTGCGGCCGGCCATAACCGTACCGGTATAAGAACCAAAACCAACCAATACAACACCTTTATCATGGAGTTCCAACCTTGCCAGTTCACCGATATTGTACATACCTTCATCTGCCATATCGGTTGCCCTTGCATCGCCTATATGCGTGTTGTGTTCCCACACAATTGCTTTCGAATTTTGTCCATGAAATTCTAATAAGCGTGTAAGCGTATCCGTCATATGGCGGTCACGCACATTCCAGCTATGCGGACCACCTTTAATCATAGCACGGTAATACTTTTCAGCATTCACAGTTATCAAGGCATTTTGTTCAGCGCTAAAAACATTTTCATGATCGGTATTATAAGTCGGCAATTTCTCCCGTATCTCCTTTAACAAATGCACCACTTCATTCTCGCATATTTCGGGAACAAATTGCGAGGCTCTTGCATACGATTGCCCTTCCTCTTTCCGGTAGGGTTCAAAACAGGAAAATGCTTCCTCCGCAACCTTTAGCGCAGCAGGATCTGTTTTTCTTAAGTACTGCATAATACTCTCCATACTCTCCCAAAGGCTGTAAACATCGAGGCCGTACACGCCTGCTTTTTTGTTGGCGGGTAATCCGGCATTATGTTGTTGCAACCAATCTGCGAGCGCAACTATTTCCCAATTGGCCCACATCCACGTAGGCCAGCGATTAAAAGCATGCAATACTTTAAAAGCGCTTTTGTTGTCAATATCGTAACCCTTTACAAAACGATTCAGGCGGTAACAATCGGGCCAATCGCCCTCGACCGCAATGAAATTAAATCCCTTTTCCTCAATTAATTTTTTGGTAATGTGCGACCGCCAGGTATAATATTCATGCGTGCCGTGGCTGGCTTCGCCCAACATCACAATCCTCGAATCTCCTATGTATTCGAACAAAGGGTTTAAATCATTTTTGCTTTGCAGGGGATAAGCCCATTGTTTTATAGAGCCGGTTATTTCTTCTTCATTTAACGATGGCTCTTTTGTAAAATAATGTCGCATGATTTTACTTTTTAATTGCTGCGAAAATTGATTGAATTACCGACTGGAGCACCAAATATAACAGGCGGTAAAACCCTATGTAAAGCAAATTCATATATTAATAAATTTCAATGAGTACAATCAGAAATATTACTGATTCGAATCATGGCTGCCGGGCTGTGGTAATGGTAAATTTGTTGCAACTAAAAAGAGTATTATGGAAAACAATAATCAAACTATCAGCACGCTTCATAACCTGCTGGATTATGATGCCCGTAATTTCGTTGTTGCAGAAATACAACTTGAGAAAAATCTGCACGGTTGGATAAACAGCGCTTCTTCTTTGCAACTTAAGAATGTGCTACAGAAATACCTTGGCTTTGTACAGCAGCACATACCTGCGATGAATGAGTTTTATGAAAATGAGAAAATAGATTCTGTAAGCATTTCAAACCGGATCATGCAGGCTTTTATTGATGAGACGAATGAAAAACTCTCGACATGCCAGGATCTGCAGGTAAAAGATGCCTGTTTATTAGCGTGCATCCAGGCAATTAATCACTACAAAATAAGCGCCTATGGAACGGCAGCCGCATTTGCTTACACGTTAGAAATGGAAGATAAGGGAGGTATATTTCATCAGGCTGAAATAAATGAAAAACAAATAGACGACCGCTTGTCTCAATTGGCTGAACATGAAATAAACGCCAGGGCCAAAGCGCCAATAGTTTTGCCCTGATAAAACTCAGGCTATGGAAGAGGTTTTGCATATTCCCGTAGATATTCCTGTAAGGAATATAAAATTGCCGGGGGAACTAATCATCCCAAACGGTGCAAAATCAATTATTGTTTTCTCTCACGGAAGTGGTAGTAGCAGGTTTAGCAGCCGAAACAAGATGGTAGCGCAATACTTGCATACGAAGAAATTTGCAACCCTATTGTTTGATCTGTTAACTATTGAGGAAGATAAAAACTATAATAACAGGTTTAATATAGACTTAATTACAACCAGATTAGCCGGTGCGACTGAGTGGCTGGAACGAGTTCCTGCTGCTATAAGAGACTTTCGTATCGGCTATTTTGGTGCCAGCACCGGTGCTGCATCTGCATTAAAAGCGGCATCGTCTGTACCCAATATTGCCGCCGTAGTTTCCCGTGGTGGCCGGCCGGATTTAGTCATGAAAGATTTACCAAATGTAAAAGCTCCCACCCTGTTAATTGTTGGCAGTTTAGATTATGACGTACTCCAATTAAACAGGCAAGCTTACTCGCAACTAAAGTGTGAAAAGAAACTGGAAGTGGTTGAAGGCGCTACACACTTGTTTGAAGAGCCTGGTAAAATGGACATCGTATCGGAATTGGCTGGTAGCTGGTTTGAACAGTATTTAATGCCTGTTAACGTGTGATTTAAATTCTTGTTGACAACATGGGTTGAGTGCAAGTAATTTAAAAATTTAAGAAAAGACTTGAAACATGATTGTTGTAAACTTTAAATGCCTAATGAAATGTTTACTAACAGAATTGAAGCCGGAATATTGCTGGCAGCTAAACTAAAAAAATATAAAGATGAGCCGGGAATTGTTTTGGCTGTTCCGCGTGGTGGCGTGCCCGTTGCCTATGCGGTTGCGGGCGAATTAGATTTTCCTGTAGAAGTTGTTTTGACAAAGAAGATTGGACATCCAATGAATAAGGAGTATGCGATAGGTGCCGCAAGCCTTACCGATTATTTTGTAGAGCCACATGAAAATGTTTCTGATTCTTACATACAACAGGAGTTAATCCGCGTCCGCAAAAGGCTTCGTGAAATGTATGTAAAGTTTATGGGCGAAGAAAAACCTGCAAGCCTGGAAGGCAAAACCGTAATTGTTATTGATGATGGAATTGCAACCGGTAATACCATTTTAAGCACCATACAGGTATTAAGAAAAAGCAAGCCGGGTAAAATTATTATTGCCGTTCCTGTAGCTGCGCAAAGCGCCGTTGACAGGATATCAAGAGTGGCCGACGAGGTAATTACCGTTATCACTCCATCTGTTTTTCACGGGGTAGGCGCATTTTATAAAGACTTTAGCCAGGTAAGTGACGAAGAAGTAATTTTTTACCTCAATAGACTGAAAGAATTTCAGAAAGCAGGTTAATTCCTTTACGTCCTTTACGTTCGTGTTTCAACAAAGCTGTAACACTACGCTCACTACCATCCAAACTGTTTCTGATAATTGACTTCCATTATCGATGGAGTTGGCTTTTTCTTATTAAATAAATTTTTTCACTTTTAAAATTAGTAACAATGAAAACAGATTCTCAAATTCAAAAAGATGTGATGGCCCAGTTAAAATGGGAGCCATTTTTAAATGCTTCTGAAATTGGCGTGGCTGTTAAAAATGGAATCGTTACGCTATCAGGTCAAGTTGATTCCTATCTAAAAAAAATCGCTGCTGAAGATGCCGCTAAAAAAATTACAGGTGTGAAAGCCATTGCAGAAGACATCCAGATAGGCGTATCGCCGGCTGATAAGAAAACAGATACTGAAATAGCCGAAGCGGTTGTAAACGCACTGAAATGGCATACTGCCGTGCAGGAAGAGAAAATTAAAATTAAGGTTGAAAACGGGTTGGTAAGACTTGAAGGCGAAGTAGAATGGGAATATCAAAAAACAAATGCAAAATCAGCAGTAGCAAATTTAGCCGGGGTTCTTGGTGTAATTAATTTAATAGTTGTAAAACCTAAACTCGTTTCTTCTGCTATTGAGAAAAGGATTAACGAGGCTTTTCACAGAAGCGCAACCATTGACTCATCAAAAATAACGGCTGACGTTAGTGGAACCCGCGTCATTCTTCGTGGAAAGGTTCGCTCCTACACAGAAAAAGAAGATGCCGAAAATGCAGCATGGAATGCGCCGGGGGTTACAAGTGTGACAAATAATCTGGAAATAGAAGTACCGGAATATGAGCTTGACTACTAAGTGAAGCCGAAATCTGAATTTGGTATACCTAATATTTACAGGGGTACTGTTTAAGTTTTTAGGCAGTACCCTGTAATATGAATTAAGAAGCTACAGAAAAAATCATGGTATAAGAATGCGCCAGGAATATAGAAGCATTAATTGTTTATCACAAGAAGGAAACTGCTTCATTAAGCTCTTCAAAAAATTCTATCTTGTTTTTTTGTAAAAGAGCTTTTGCTGTTTCCGTCATCTCACCTCCTAATAATACAGGTAATACTTTAGTCTTGAATTTTTCATCAATAAAAATCCGGCTTATTTTTTCTGTGTCGGTCATAAACTGTGGCGTAACAATTACGTAAATGGCATCAGCGCTAAAGTCATCTGCTATTTGCAACGCTTTCAAATATCTTTCATAGCCTGCGTCTCCTATAATATCAACAGGATTATTTTTTGACCAATGGGGTGGCAGTACTTCACTTAGTTTGTTAGTTTCTTCAGGAGTTAACTGGTATAGCTTATCATTAACGAGGTCGCTCATAATAGTTCCGGCGCCACCGGCATTGGTGATAATTAATACTTTTTCAAAATGATGCGGATATAAAAGTCCATTAACATCCTCCAAAATCTTAGCTCCTGCACTCCTTGCCAGGTCCACGAACATTTCATAATTGCCGGCCATGTTACCCGTGTGTGAAAAAGCTGCCCTCCTGGCCACCTCACTCTTCCCCGCCTTAAATATTTTTACTAATGATTTTGTTTTGCGAATAGGCCGCAGCAAATTTTTTCCGTTAGCAATTCCTTCAACATATAAATTTAGCGGATTAATGCCCCCGTAAGAATTGATGAGATCACCAAAATCTATATCGGCCATATTTCCTACAGAAATAACATTTTCAAAGCCTATATTTTTTTCTGCGGCCCTATCCATCAGTTCTGCCACAATTGCGCCCGATTGTGAAAACAAATTCACATTGCCGTTTTTAATATCGCCTGTGCCAAAAGTAAGGTTGAGGCCATTGACGAAAATTCCGAGGCAATTGGGTCCGATAATATTCAGATTGTGGGTAGCTGCCAATTCAGTTAGGAAACTTTCATCTTTGCCGGCTTCCTTAAAACCCGCAGTAATTATGATGATATTTTTTACCTGCCTGGTTACCAGTTGTTCAATAGTTTCTTTGATTGCCGCTACGGGTATTGCAATAACTGCAGTATCAATCAAGGGCAGGTCCCCGATACATTTGTACACTTTCTTACCGAACAGTGTATCAATACCTGGGTTTACAAATAAAACTTCAGAATAGTTTGCAGCATTTTTAGCAAGGGCATAGCCAACTTTTTCAGGATGGTTGCTTACCCCTATAATTGCGATTTTCGCCGGCGTAAAAATCTCCGGCAAATATTTAATTGGTTTCTTGGTTATAACAGCAGGCTTTTCCAATAAGCGTGCATCCACAACCGTTAGAGTGTCTCCGTGCAATATTACGGGATTGAGATCCATCTCTCTTACATCAAGCTGTTGGAGTTTTTTTATGAAATCCACGATAACATTGATGTTATATTTCTTTCCTCTGAAGCCCTTTGTAAAAAGAATTGAGATTTTAGTCTGCGTAATTGCTTTTATTATTTCTGCGTCATTTGCCTCGCTGTCTATAAAACAAATGTCTTTAAAAAGCTCGGTGAAAATTCCTCCCGCTCCAAAAACAATTACTCTTTCAAATACGGGATCGTTCATTATTCCGAAAAACAATTCAATTCCGGAATACATCCGGGTCACTAAGAATTTATCTTTCTCATCCAGCTCGATTCCATTCATCCGGAGATTTGAAAGAATTGTTTCTTTCGCAACTTTTAAGTCCTCCTTATCATTCAGGTTGATGGCTACTGCGCCAAATTCACTCTTGTGAATTACTTTAGGCGATTGTATTTTTAAGGCCGCTGGATAAAAGTCTGATACCGGTTCTTCATTAATCCCAAAAATCTTATGCTCGGCTATATGAATCTTCTTTTCTTCTAACCATTCATAGATGTTATTTTCCAGCATTGTGATGAAGTTTCGTTACGTATGTTGTTTTATAAAAAATAGAATCATGGCCCATTAACTGAAGTTTCTTTAGCTACCGCTAATTTTATAAATTTCAATGTTCAACCAATAATGTTTTATGATATTGGTTATACTGTGCATTGATTGTTGTCAACCCGCGAGAAGTGGTTTAATTCACTACACTCAAAGTCTTGCTACAACGTATAATAAACTTGCACCCAAAATAGTCATAAAAGTTGTCCATAATTTTGGATATTGTTGCTGACTTTGAGGCAATAAATCACTTGCGCCGATATACAAGAAAAAACCTGCAAATAGCGCCAACACGATACCGAATGATGACTCAGTCGGCCTGAAAAAAAAAGTTGATAAAATGCCGAGCACCGGCGCTGCCGCATCAATCAGCAGCCATTTAAACGCTGAGCGACTATTGGCCTTATCAATTATTAGAACACCGACTGTATTAATTCCATCAGAAAAATCGTGAGCCACCACTGCTATCGCAATCGCAATACCGATTGATGTAGAAATTTGAAATGCCCAACCTATCGCAATGCCATCCAGAAAACTATGTATTGATAAACTTCCTGCTCCTAATTTGCCCTTTAAACTAGCACGCTCTTCTTTCTCGTGCGAATGTAAAACTGCCAAACGATCAAGGATCATGTAAACGAAAAAACCGACGGCCGCAATAGATGTGATTTTATCAACACCATATTTGCTGCCACTAAGCAACTGGGCCTCGGGAAACAAATCAAAAAATACAACGCCAAGCACAGCGCCAGCGCTAAATCCCAATATAAGGTGAAGCTTGTCTTTAAAACGTAATGCAAATAACCCGCCTGCCAGGGTTGAAAGAAATGTAATAATGCAGATTAATAAAATCAACATGAAAAAATATTAATAGTTGATTGGAGTTTTTTAAATTGTCGCGTTCCCATTAATCTATTACAAGCACTGCTGCCCCGTGAATATTCCCATTTCTTAAGTCGCTCAATGCCTTATTTGCATCCGTAAGTTTATAAGTTGTCACTTCCGTTTTAACCGGCACACCTTGTGCTATAGCTAAAAATTCATTGCCATCTTTTCGTGTAAGATTAGCAACAGAATGAATGGATCTTTCTTCCCACAAAATATTGTAAGGGAAGGAGGGAATATCGCTCATATGAATGCCACCGCAAACCACGATTCCGCCTTTATCCACATCTTGCAATGCCTTTGGCACAAGGCTTCCCGCCGGAGCAAATATAATAGCGGCATCTAATTTTTCAGGAGGCATTTCAGACGAGCCACCTGCCCATGCAGCCCCAAGTTTCAAAGCAAATTGCCGGGCACCAATATCACTGTCACGTGTAAACGCAAATATTCTTTTACCCTGGGAAAGGGCCACCTGTATTAGAATATGAGCTGCAGCCCCAAATCCGTAAATACCAATGTTAATAGCATCTTTATTAATCATACTATACGACCGGTAACTAATAAGCCCGGCACATAAAAGCGGAGCACCTGAAGGATTATTATACATTGGTGGAATCGGAAAACAATATTGTTCACTGGCCACTGTGTATTCGGCGTAACCGCCATCGATAGTATAGCCGGTAAAGCCCGCAAATTCGCAAAGATTCTCCTGGCCCCTTACGCAATATTTGCATTTGCCGCAAGTATAGCCCAACCATGGAACACCAACAATATCACCTTCTTTTAAATGGATAACTGAACTGCCTTTTTTAACTACTGTACCAATAATTTCATGGCCAGGAATTAAAGGAAGTTTGGGTTGCGCAAGTTCTCCATCTATGATGTGGAGATCGGTTCTGCAAACCCCGCATGCTGTTAATTTAATTAATACCTCGCCGGCGGAGACAGGCGGCAATGGAATCTTTTTCAGCACCAAAAGTTTTCGGGGTTCTTCTAATACCATTGCATTCATCGTGGCGGGAAGTTGCATAATAAAAATTCGGTTAAATACTAATTTTAATTTTTGCAAAATGGCTGAACAACCAATCAATTATTTGTCCTCATAAAAATCTTTCACCCATGCTGCTATTTGATTTTCGGTCATACTATCAATTGCCTCACCGCTCTTGGTAATAAATGATTGTAAAGATTTATTCACCAGAAATTTTGCAAACTCTGTTTTCATTTAACATGCTAATTTATATTGAGAAATTTTTCAAAAGGAACGGAACCGGCCTAAACCAGCTCCGTTTTTAATCCCACCCTATTTGTTTTATACAATTTAATTAAGTGTACAATGGTTTCTCAATATTTAATACAAAATACCATATTCCCATATCATATTTAATGAATACAATCATTGATTCTCTTGATACATATCATTTATACTGCGAATATTTAAGGTCAACTTTATTTGATGATTGAAGAAGAAAATCGCAAATCTGATTCTCAGGACCAACCTTCTCCCCGGCGCGGTCTTAAATCGTGGTGGCTTTATCTTCCGGCACTTGCACTTTTGTGGCTTTTCATGTTAATGAATCGTTCAAACGGCGAAAAAGAAATTACGTGGCAGCAGTTTGAAAAAGACATGATTGCCAGGAAAGCTGTTGAAAGAATAGTTGTTATAAACAATGAAAAAGCTGAAATATATATCAAGAGTTCTATGGTGAACGATTCAATTTTTAGTAAAGTGCTTAAGCCTGTATCGGGAAAAAGCATCAATCCCGGTCCACAATATTTCATAACCATTGGTTCTGTGGAAACTTTTGATCGTAAACTGGATGAGGCAGAAAAGAACCTTCCGCTCGATGAAAAAATACCTGTCACCTACACAAGAACCTCCAACTGGTTTTGGAATATTACGACATGGCTGCTGCCATTGATTTTGTTAATTGCTTTTTGGAATTTTTTAATAAGAGGAAGAGGTGGAATGGGTTTGGGTTCCGGTAATTCGTCAGTTTTTAATTTTGGAAAATCTACGGCCACATTAATTGAGAAGCAACAAAGTTCTGTAACTTTTGATGACGTGGCGGGGCTGGCCGAAGCAGAAATGGAAGTGAAAGAAATAGTGGACTTCCTCAAAAATCCAAATGCATTTACCCGATTGGGGGCCAAGATTCCAAAAGGAATTATTTTAGTTGGTTTACCGGGAACAGGTAAGACATTGCTTGCGAAGGCCGTTGCGGGCGAAGCTAAGGTTCCCTTCTTTTCTATTTCGGGTTCGGAGTTTGTTGAAATGTTTGTAGGCGTGGGTGCATCACGGGTGCGTGACCTGTTTAAGCAGGCAAAAGAAAAAGCCCCGTGCATTATTTTTATTGATGAGATAGACGCAATAGGCAGGTCACGCGGAAAGGGAGCATTCATGTCTGGCTCAAATGATGAAAGAGAAAGTACCCTCAATCAATTACTCACCGAAATGGATGGGTTTGGTACCAATAACGGTGTGATTGTATTAGCCGCTACCAACAGGGCAGACATGCTCGATCCTGCGTTACTCAGGCCAGGCAGATTCGACAGGCATATTTATCTCGAGCTTCCAAATCTAAAAGAAAGAGAAGAAATATTTAGAGTTCATCTGCGCCGGATTGTATATGACAATACGATTGACCTTGGTTTTT
Source organism: Ginsengibacter sp. (assembly GCF_057362405.1). Taxonomy (NCBI): domain Bacteria; kingdom Pseudomonadati; phylum Bacteroidota; class Chitinophagia; order Chitinophagales; family Chitinophagaceae; genus Ginsengibacter; species Ginsengibacter sp. The sequence goes on along the minus strand of NZ_JBMQQG010000154.1, from coordinate 80,328 downwards.
TAGCCGCCCAAACTCCTGGTTTTTCAGGAGCAGATATTGCGAATATTTGCAATGAGGCAGCATTAATAGCTGCACGCGGAGGAAAAGATAAAGTAGGACGCCAGGATTTTTTGGATGCTATTGACAGAATAGTTGCCGGCCTTGAACGAAAAGGGAAAATCATTTCGCCGGCCGAGAAGAAGATCATCGCTTATCATGAAGCCGGCCATGCCGTGGTAAGTTGGTTGCTGAAGCAAGTTGATCCCTTGGTAAAAGTTTCCATTATTCCACGGGGAAAATCTTTGGGCGCTGCAATGTATCTGCCCGAAGAAAAGCAATTACACAGCGAATCTTATTTTAAAGAACATCTGTGCGCAACTTTGGGCGGAAGAGCGGCTGAACAAATAGTGTTCGGAGAAATATCTTCCGGTGCGTTAGACGACCTGGAGAAAGTAACCAAAGAAGCTTACATGATGGTAACATTTTTTGGGTTCAACAAAAAAATCGGCAATGTAAGTTTTTATGATTCTACCGGGCAAAAAGATATGAGTATTCAAAAACCCTATAGCGAAGAAACCGGCAAACTCATAGACGAAGAAGTACGTGGGCTCGTAGCTAACGCCTACGAACACTCGAAGGAAATTCTTGAGCACAATAAAGAATCACTAAAAAAAGTTGCAGAATTGCTTTTAGATAAGGAAGTGATTTATAAGGAAGACATGGAACGGATTTTGGGAAGCAGAAATGTAGAGACAGTGACAGCCGACACAACCTCCCAAAAAATAATTTCACCGCCTGAAATGGCGCAGAGTTAACAATAATGAAAAAGATTTTTGAAAAACATTAATTCCAGGCTTTTGAAATTTAATTGTTGTGGTTTCGTGCGGAGGGCTTTTTAAAAAATGTATGCAACGCAGTCCAAATATTTTTTTTGAAAATTAAATATCCCGAACTAATAATTCATGGTTCGGTTGTTTTGTATCTCGACAAAATATCTCCCTGACAGCAAAAAATTGGAACACATATTTCAATAGCAAAGATTCGAACTCTTGCACAATTGACGTGACTAACAGGGTATTCGAATCTTTCAAGACAATAGTTATTGACGAATGTGATTATATTGGGCAAACCATTCAGGCAGGTTGTTCAAAATGCTAAAAAAAACTACCTGTTCTTGCAGCTACTGCAGATACAGGTAGTAGATTTTTAGTTTTCAGTTTTCAGCCTTTAATTCTACATTTTTAACAAGTAAAATTAAAAGTTAAATCCGATACCCCCGGTAAGATTAATATGTTCCATTTCTTGCCTTGGCGCATGGGTAAATGTTGCTCCTTCTACATTAGTTACTGTAAATTTGGGCTTCATGTAACTGTAGTCCGCGTTCGCAATAAGATACAGGCTCTCATTGAGATTGTAGCGGAAATCTGTGCCTAATTGAAGTGCAAAGGCAGCTGACCATTGTTCTTTAAAATAGTTGGCCCCATTCACAGTTACACCGGGTGAGTTAACGTTAGAAACCCCTCCAAGTGCTTTAAAATCAAACCGTGCATTTTCTCCGGCGGGTAATGTAAGCATCGGGCCAACGAGTATTCCATAATACTGCCAGTGGTCTGCAGATACATTTACGTCTGTAAATTTAGAAACATTAAGTTTATACTCTGAAAAGAGCAGGTGAGAAACCATACCAAAGTTTTCATGCAACTGGTATCCAAAATGCACATTAATATTAAACCCTGTTTTGGCAAAACCTGAAGTGGAATTATTAGTGATATTGGCATTTTTTGATTCGAAAGCGCTGACAGGAAATGACGGTCCGCCAGAAAGTGAAACGAACAGCTTTTTAGCCGGTTGAACCAATTTCTCCTGGGCGTTTGCGGATATAACTAGTGACATTATACCGGCAATTATTAACATGATCTTTTTCATAAAAAATAATTAATTCGTAACAAAATAAATTACCGATGTAAATGTATGAATGCCAGGGTAGTTGATCGCTGATGAACAATATTAAATACTCTGATATTCATCAGTGGGTAGTAATTGTTCGTCAAAAATTTTGACTGTAATCAGAATAGCAATTTCAAATGACTATAGGGATTAGAATTGACTTTTCTGACAAAAAAATACACGTTTACTTGAAATGCATATGCGAACAACCGATCTTAAAAAATTCACGTTTCGTTTTCAACCCTAAGCCTGACGGACATAATTAACCAGAAATCAATAACTTTTCTGAAAGAAGTTTTTATAAAAAGGGAGCAACTTAATGCATTCTGTATTGTGCGGTCTTGCATATTATTGGCTTGCGTTAGTTATTGATTTCTACGAAGTCTGTCCTTGCATAAGTACCTGGTGAGGCATGATCACCCTCCTTAAAATGCAAGTGAACAAAATTAACATCCTTCAATTCGGTGAGATTATAGGTTACTTCGGCGAGATAAGTTTCAGCGCCGCTTGATCCCATTTGCTGTGTTAAATAGCTGCTGTTATTGATGGACACAAATATAGTGTCATTGAATACTTTTATAAACCGGAGCTGAATTTTCGGATACAGGCTATTAATCTTTTGTATAAGATTTGCGGGGGTTAATTCATCCTTGTTCAACTGAGAAACCTTCTTCATTTCCAGCCGATTTTTTGTATCCCATTCAGAGCTCCAAAAATAATGGGTATCTGTTGCAGCATTCGCAGTATCTATGTGATTCACAGTTGTTGTATCGGCATATGGGCTAATCTTGGAGGGTTTTTTTGTATTACATGCAAGCATCAGAATGATTATTACGATAATAAAATAACGTGTTTTCATTTTTTCATTTTAAAATTATTAGTAGTATCATCAGAAGCTCTGTTCTAATACCTTTGAATCCCTGAGATATTTAATTCATTAAACTTCATCAATTGTTTCATCAGCCTAACTTTTTATTATTCTTTTTTTACGATTGCATTATAAGGAGTACGTTTGGCTATCATCACTGGTCTCTTAATTCCTTTTACTTATTATTTTTTTGTCTTTCCAGTTTTCTGAAGTAACCACGAAATAAAAAGCTATGTTTAATAGCTTCCATATTCTGGTTAAAACCATCAGTGCCTTGCTGAATATTATCAAGGCTTTTATTTATTTTAATTGCCAATAAACTATCTTTTAATAAAGCATTTATGGTTCCCTTGCCACTATTTATATCCGCTTGAATTGCCGAAATTGCGCTTCCTATCTGGTTCGACAACGAATCAGCTTCATCCCCAACAGATTTTATTTTGATGACAGCTTCATTCAGGTTATAAGCAAAAGAAGTATCGTTAAGAATGGCCCCTATCGATCCTTTCCCCATTTTCATGCCATTCACTATTGTGTATAAATCCTTGGCCATGTCGTTGGCTTTCGCCGTTGCCTGGCGAATGTTGCCCGCTGATAATCTTATATTTTCGGGTAATTCTTTTTCATTTAAAATATTCCATAATGCACTACTGTTATTAAGGCGTTGCGTTGTCAACTTCAACTCTTCAGCGATAATGCCAATATCATTATTCGTTACCTCAAGCTTTCTAAGCATTTCATCGGTATCTAATGGCTTCTTTGAAATCAATATGTCACCATTTTCCGCAATCGGCGATGTTTGTTTGACGGCTGTTATATTCATCACTTTATTTCCTACGAGGCCATCGGTGCCGATGGAAACAATAGCATTTTTACGAATAATAGATTTCATTTTATCGTCAATAATCATGGTTACTTCCATGAGTGTATCGTTGACGATGTTTATTTTTTTCACTGTACCCACATCAATGCCGGCATAACGGACATTGTTACCCGCTTTTAATCCCTGTACATTTTCAAATCTTGCTTTTAAAATAAAATTGGAACCGAACATGTTTCGGTTTTTGCCAATCATATACAATAACAATATCAAACAAAATAAGCCTGACAAAACAAATGCACCAAGTCTTACGTTATTCATCATTCTCTTTGCCATAATAATCCTGTTTTTGAATTTTATTCAAAAAATTGCTTCACCTTAACATCCTCAATTTGTTCCAGTTCTGCATAGATTCCATTTGCATAGCATCTCCCTTCCAGCAGTATAATTATTCTGTCGCCAGCCATGCGCACGCAATTCATATCGTGAGAAATGATAAGCGATGACGTTTTATACTTCTTTTGAATCTCTACCATCAACTTTATAATTTCTTTCCCTGTAATAGGATCCAAACCTGTCGTTGGTTCATCATATAGTATAATATCTGGCTTTAAAATAAGTGTGCGGGCCAAAGCAATCCTTTTTCGCATCCCCCCGGATAATTCACCAGGCATCATATCAACGGTATGTTCAAGTCCTACATCTTTAAGGGCGTTCATAACCATGTTATTTACCTCCGGCTGTGAAACTTTTATCCAATGCCTGCGTAGTGGAAATTCCAGGTTTTCTCTTATTGTCATTGAGTCGTACAGTGCATTACTCTGAAAAAGAAATCCAACCCTGGCAATTATCTGGTCAAGTTCATTATCATCCAATTCAGGTATATTTTTTCCAAACACTTCTATGGTTCCTTTGTCTGGTTTTAATAAACCGACTATACATTTTATTAATACCGATTTGCCTGATCCTGATTTACCAAGCACCACCACATTTTCACCTTTATATAGATCCAGGTTGAAATCAATCAATACGTGGTTGGTCTCAAAAGATTTATATAGGTTACGAATAATCATTACAGGTTCATCATTTCTTGCCAACGTATCTTTTTGTATCGTTTTATTTTCTGTAACCATAATCACAATCAATCATTGATAATAAACTATCCATATTCCGGTTCTTAAAAAAAATTAATTGAAGCCTAATAAATCTGTTAACTGTACGGCAAGTAAATCCAACACAAAAATCATAATGGAAGAAATAACTACTGCAGAGTTGGCGCTCCTGCCAACGCCTTCGGTTCCCTTGTTGCTGTTATAACCTTTAAAGCATCCAATAATACCAACTGCAAAACCAAAGAAAAAAGTTTTTATAAATGCAGGAAGCACGTCATAAAAAGCAAGATTATCCACTACCTGCGTCCAGAATAAATGAAAGCTTGTATTTCCGCGAATGTTTACACCCAGGTAAGATCCGTATAGTGAAATTACATCACTTAATATAGCAAGTACCGGTAGCATACAAGTTGAAGCCAATACTCTTGTGACCACCAGGTATTTAAATGGGTTAGTACCGCTCACTTTCATTGCGTCTATCTGTTCCGTTACCTTCATAGAACCTAATTCGGCTCCGATACTTGAGCCAATTTTCCCTGCAAAAATTAAAGCCGTAATCACCGGGCCAATTTCTCTTACAATAGAAATTCCAACGATCGCAGGTAATTGAGATTCCACGCCATATTCAATCATTGATGGTCTCAACTGCATGGTGAGTACGAGTCCCATTATAAAACCTGTGAGCCCAATCAGTGGTAATGAATTATAGCCGATGATATAACACTGTCTCAAAAATTCCGCAACCTCATAACGGGGTTTAAACCATTGCCATAAGAAGCGGGCGGAGAACCGTGACATATTCCCGGCCTCATCTAAAAAAGAGTTTAATGGAGTGGCCTTTGGCATGGCTTATAACATTTGTTGAACATTATTTTCATGAGTAAATTTTGCCTTTTTCTGGGTAATTTTTTATGACGCAGGTTACCAATTGCTTTGATAGGGGTCATCATAAAGAATTCCGACCGGGAATAGCTTTGCAAAAACAATCATTGTTGGAAAAAGTTTTGGCGGCTTTTGTTCGTATGAATTATTCCGAAGCTTCATTTGAGTTTGCACGAAGATAAAATGCGTTTACTCTTTTTAATTTCCGGAGGTAATGCTGTTTAAAAGCCGGCGGTAAATAAATCTCTTTACAAATTCCGCGGTAAATAAATAAATGACCACGATAGCAATAATAAATAGAATTACCTCCCCGGGTAGTTTGTCAAAACCAATAAGTGGGGCAAACGGCAGGTATGGTAACAGCCAGCCGATAGCGAGGCAAAGCAAAACGCTCATAACTAACTTTTTACCAGGCTTGCTTTCCTTGAATGGAATAAGTTTTGTACGGATTATAAATACAACTAAAACCTGCGTGGCTAACGATTCCATAAACCAACCGGTTCGAAATTGTGCTTCATTCACAGAAAAATATTTATACAACAAATAAAAAGTAAGTATATCGAAAATGGAACTGGTTAAACCGAAAATAAACATAAAGCTATATATCATTTTAAGGTTCCATCGCTGCGGTTTTTTAATATAGCTTTCATCCACGTTGTCAGTAGGAATCGTTACCTGGGACGTATCATACAAAAAATTATTGATCAGTATCTGTACCGGCAACATTGGCAAAAACGGAAGAAACATGGTTGCCGCAGCCACCGAAAACATATTGCCAAAGTTAGAGCTCAGGTCCATTAAAATATATTTCATAGTATTACCAAGTGTTTTGCGGCCTTCCAGTATTCCTTCTTTGAGCACCATCAAATCTTTCTGCGTAAGAATAATGTCAGCAGCATCTTTGGTAACATCAGTAGCGCTGTTTACTGAAATGCCGATATCAGCAGCCTTTAATGAGGGCGCATCATTAATACCATCGCCCATATAACCAACGGCATGATGATAGGCCTTCAAAGACGTGATTATCCTGCTTTTTTGTTCAGGAGAAAACCTCGTAAAAATTGTAACGTCCCTTACTCTTCTTTGTAAAGTTGCATCCGTAAGATCATTTACTTCATGCCCCTCCATAACTCCTTTAACAGAGAGACCGATTTCTTTGCAGACTTTTTGAGTCACCAACAGATTATCGCCCGTTATAATTTTTACTTCAACACCAATTTTATTTAATGCTGCTATCATTTCATATGCATCCAATTTGGGAGGATCGAGAAAAGCGATAAAGCCCTGCAACGTCAACTCACACTCATCTTCTTTAGTAAAGATATCGTCTGTTCCTGTTTCTTTGGTAGCAATAGCAAGCACACGAAATCCTTCATTGCTAAGCATTTCATATTGCTTGTCTGCAACCGCTTTATCACCATCATTAATTAAACAGGATTTAAATATTTCTTCAGGTGCGCCTTTACAAATGAGAATATTTCTATTTTGATAAGTAACCACTACACTCATTCTCTTACGCACAAAATCGAATGGAATCTCATCTTTCTTTTTGTAATTATTTATATCAACTTTTTGAAATGAAACAACTGCGTCATCGAGTGGGTTTTTTATTCCGGTTTGATAAAAACTATTTAAATAAGCCAGTAACAATAAATATTCAGAATTATTTCCTTCTTTGTCAACATATTTTACAAGTTCAATTTTATCTTCAGTTATTGTTCCTGTTTTATCAGTGCACAAAACTTCCATACTTCCAAAACTGGGGATTGAAGAAAGCCGCTTTACAATAACGCCTTTTTTAGCCATGTGTGCCGAACCTTTCGACATAGTTATCGCCATAATCATTGGCAGTAGTTCCGGAGTTAACCCCACCGCAACAGCAAGCGAAAACATAAATGAATCAAGCAGGTTGTGCTTCAATACGGCGTTGATCAAAAAAATAAATAACACTAACACTACGGTCACTTTCATTATCAGGTAGCCGAATTCTTTAATTCCTTTGCTAAAATCTGTTTCTCTTTCAGGTTGAATTAACTTCGCGGCAATTTTTCCAAATTCAGTTGCAGCGCCTGTTTTTACAACAATTGCTTTTGCTATCCCGCTGATAATACTCGACCCCATGAAAACGATATTGGATAAATCAGCCAGGCTTGGTTTATCAATATTAATGGCTTCACTGTTTTTTTCGGCAGGAAATGATTCGCCTGTTAGAGAAGATTGATTTACAAAAAAATCTTTTTCGAAAAGTATGCGGGCATCGGCAGGAACAATTTTACCGGCGCTCAGCATTATAATATCGCCAATGCATATTTCTTCATGAAAAATCTCAAGCTGAACATTATTACGGATGATTTGTGCTTTGCTTTTTACACTCTGCTTTAGTTTTTCAGCTGCATTACGGGCATCACGTTCCTGGTAAAAATCGATAGCAATACTAACTACAATAATGAAAAGGATAATAGAAGCATTAATACTTTCACCTAACGAATAAGAGATAATGGCTGCAACGGTTAATATTAATACCAGCGGGCTTTTAAAGTGACTAAGTAATTCAACCAGGAAGTGTTTGTGCTTGTTGGATTCAATTGTATTTTTTCCAAATTCCTTTGTACGTAATTCTGCCTCTTCATTGCTTAGCCCGCTGTCTGCATTGCTCTCCAGCTTTTCAACAATTTCCATTATTGATAAGGAAGAGAGATGATTAAGGGCCGCAGTAAGTATAAATTTATCTTTCATGAAAAATATTCTCTGAAAATACTGATGAACTATGCCTTATGAACTGATATTCATCATAAGAAAGAGTGATGTTGAAACATAAATAAATTCTCCCGCTTTTTTAATATTTGAAATTGAACTTAAAATGGAAACGAAATATTAATTTGGCATCCGTATGTCGCTAAAAAAAAGAGCCAAAATATCAAATGTATATACTTCAAATAACGAGGTTAAACTTGTCAGGGCAGGTAAGCAATATTTTAATCTTCTTTTACAACTGATTCATGAAGCAAAAGAAAATATTCATATTCAATCGTACATCTTTGATGATGATGAAACAGGGCGCTTAGTGGCTGACGCTTTGAAAGATGCAACGAAAAGAAATGTGAGTGTTTACTTAATGGCTGATGGCTATGCCTCACAAAAAATGTCGAGATCTTTTATCCATGAACTGAAAAATGGTGGTATTCATTTTCGTTTTTTTGAACCATTTTTTGCAAGCAAATATTTTTATTTTGGCAGGCGTATGCATCATAAACTTGCAGTGGTTGATATGAAATATGCCCTGGTGGGAGGTGTGAATATAGCGAACCGTTATAACGATTTGCCGGGTAAACCTGCATGGCTCGATTTTGCATTATATGTGGAAGGGGAAATTGCTAAAAGTCTATGCGTTCTTTGCTGGAAAACATGGAATGGCTTTTCGCTAAACATGCCTATAACACCTTGCGAAGAGAAGCAAATTAGCCTTATTATTCCATTAGAAAATCGAAGTGAAGTAAGAATGCGGCGTAATGATTGGGTACGCCGAAAAAATGAAATCTCATCAACGTATGTAGAAATGCTGCGAACGGCAACAACACAGTTAACTATTTTATGCAGTTATTTTTTACCGGGCAAAGTAATACGAAAGCAAATAGTAAACGCAATTAAGCGTGGCGTCACTATCAGGGTAATTGCAGCAGGCCATTCAGATGTGATACTTGCTAAAAATGCAGAGCGTTGGTTATATGATTGGCTCTTAAGAAATGGAGTTGAATTGTATGAATATCAAAAAGCCATTTTGCATGGAAAAATTGCTGTGTGCGATGATCAATGGATGACAATTGGCTCTTACAATATTAATAATATAAGCACCTATGCGAGTATTGAGCTTAACTTAGATGTGCGCAATCCCGGCTTTGCAGTGCACGTTCGTAAAACACTGGAAGAAATTATTACAAATGATTGTATCCGGATTACTACTGAGCATCAAACCAGGAAGAAAAATTTTTTCAGGCAATTTATTCGTTGGCTTTCTTACCAGTTTATAAGAATTGTGTTTTACTTATTCACGTTCTATTTTAAACATCTTAATTAATTTCCCTCAATTCTTTTCCATAAGCCTTTTATGGTTTGCCAATCCCATTTGGCAAAGCGTCCTCTTTGAACAACAAGGCTATTATCTTTCGGATGCTGCAGGTAATAATGGAAAACAAACTTTTCTTTTGGATTTTCCCAGCCAATGATTTGACCAAAGCGCAAATCGTTAAAAACAAGTGTATCGTTATATTTCTCTATCGTATAAAATTGTTTTGAAAAGCGGATCAGCTTTTGCAGATCTTCATGATTAGCAACGGGCGTTAGCAAAGAATCATTACGGGGGAAATATTGAAAGTTGATATGCCTTTTTTTGTCGAACAAAGAACGGAAACCTACATAATAACCACTGTCATTGCCCGCTACTACATACCACAACCAGTTTTGCAAAGGTGCAGGGGTTGTAAAATATCTTTCATGAGGAATATGTTGGGTTGTGAAAATTTGTTTCACATCATGATTAATTTTTAATTTATTAATGCTACAATAACCAAGATAAATAACCGGCATAATTAAACCCAACCTCCACCAGAATTTTCTGTTGGGATTGTACGTATTTAATATCACCAGCATACAAAATGCAATGCCTGGCCCTATAGAAAAAAAAGGGTCGGCAACATAAATAATATTAAAAGAATAACGGGCATGGCTAAACGGCTCCAACCAGCCAACTCCATAATTATTGAAGCCATCAATAAATAAATGAACAAAAACCTCAGCCGCAAAAAATAAAATCCATTTTCGGAATGCAATGTTATGAGGCCGGTGAATTCGTTCTGCAGTTAATGCGAATATTGGAATAATGAGTAGCGCAAATAAAATAGAATGAGTAAAGCCCCTGTGAGCAAGCAATGCTTCCGAAGTATTTAACCACGAAGATGATATGAAATCAATATCAGGAGTGCTTTGTGCCAGCGCTCCCCAAACCATGGCTTTTTTGCCAAATCCTTTTTCAAAAAAAGCCTCGCCAATACAAGCCCCAAGTGCTATGTGAGTGAGTGAATCCATTTATGAATTAAAGATTAGTTTAAACAAATGCGTATTAAATTATGTCATTATTGTGGTTAGCCATAAATATAATATTTGCCCGAAAGCTTGCAAATTAGCGACTTCCGAAAAAGGGAGGAGAGCCTCATTGCAATTATTTGTTTGTTAATGGAGAAAATTAATTGTGAATAAATGTAAATCGATTTCATTTTAAAGTAAGTCCAAATAAAAATGGGAGTTATGATTTCTGTCAATGATTGGAAGATTATCACTTAGGATATTTTGAAGCCTTCCAATGATTCTAAAATATTATTTCCGGTAAATTAATTACTGTCTTTTTTTTATTGATTAGCGACAGCAATTTTTCTTTGTGCTTTGAAGCATTACCATATCCTATTTCAAAAATTTCTTGAGCCTTTTTCACATCATACATTTCAAATGAATTTAACGGCGGCTCCACAAACAGATCGCACCTGTTTAGTTTGGAATAAACAGAGCTGGCAATCGCCAAATGGAAACAACGTTCCAAAATATTGAAAGGGTGAACAAGAGAGGCTTTATTAATTCCCTCTTCTGCCTTATTTACATGCGAGGCAATAATAATATCGCAAATGCTTTCCAATGGCTCTATAGGAAGATTATTCATCACACCTCCATCCACCAGAATTTTATCGCCGATTATAACGGGTTTAAATAAAATAGGTACCGATGCTGAAGCTATTACCGGCTGAAATAATTTGCCTTTGGAGAAGATAACGATATGCCCGCTAACTAAATCTGTGGCGGTTACAAACAGCTTAACCTTCAACGCATCAAAGTCATCTTTTCCAACGTTTTCATGTAACAATTCTTCTAAAGCTTTCATGGAAAAAAAACCTGATCTTCGCCATAATATATTACTCCAGCCGAAGTAAGTATTATTCTTCATAATTTGCAAAATTTCCATCGGCGTTTTCCCCGCCGCATATAAAACACCTATTACTGCACCTACACTTGTTCCGGCTATTGCATAAGGCTTTATACCTAGCTCTTCTAAAAGTTTTATTAAACCCAGGTGGGCAAAACCTCTTGCGCCACCTCCTGAAAAAACATATCCGAACTTTTTCATTGCAGAATATTTTTTAAGATAGACGGAAAATTCCTGTTGCAAATTGTATAATCCTTATACAATCTTTTTCTGATGAAAACTGCTTATGCCTAACAATTTATATAATGGGCAAAAACTAAAGATGCTTGTTAAAACAAGAACGCCGGCAAGTATCAGCAGAACAATACCCACAGTGTCCGCAATTATATTTTGAAGCCATAATACAACAAATATAACAGCCAGGACTAAACGAACTATTCTATCCATATTGCTTAGATTCTTTTTCATGTTATTAATTTTAATATACTGAAAAATCATTTGAGCCTGTTAACAAAAAAATTAATTTCTTAAGAATGAATTTTTTGAAGAGCTGTATGAAACCCCTAAAAGCCCCGTCGTTATGTTTGGCGGGGCTAAGGTGATGAGTAGGCGCCCTATTTAACAGCGATATGCTTTGCTGATGGCTTATTAACGGCTTCTGAGCGAGGTAATGAAATTTTTAATATACCATCCTCATACTTTGCTTCAATCTTTTCCTGTTTTATTTCTTCAGGCAAGGTGAAACAGCGGCTAAAAGATGAATAGCTGTATTCTTTCCGGGTAAATCTTTTATCTTTTTCTTCTTTGTTTTCTTCTTTTTCGCTGCTGATGGTAAGCATATTACCATCCACATCAATTTTGAAGTCGTCCTTTTTTAACCCGGGTGCTGCGAGTGACACCAGATATTGATCTTTTTGCTCGGTAATGTTTACGGCAGGTACATTCATGGTTACGTCCAATGAACTGTCGTCAAACCATTCATTCCATGGTTTAAAAAAATCATTAAATACCAAAGGCCTTCTTTCGCCTAATTTTACTAAAGATTTTGTTGACATATTCCCTCCTTGTTTTTAAATTTTGAAAAATATTATTTACAATGCGAAGATATTTTCTTTAATGCGGTCTGTCCCAAACGCAGGTTAGTGAAAGTAATGATACTGGTCAGGCCGGAAATAAGGACTTAGATTGATGGAAGTAATTATTTCATAATATTCTTTCTCTGCAACGCCGCCATCAAAGTGAGCAAAATTTATTTTTGATTTCATCTCTATGATTTCAAACAGCAGACCACTTGGAACATTTAATTCGTGGGACAAACAATAGCATGACTACTGTTTTAAATCTGCCTGACTCATGTCATTGAATAAATACCCTTTCGGCTATAGCTTTATTTTTATAAATGTGACATTATGAAAATCTCATTAATAGCCGGTTGGGTAGTATTGCTCTTTATGCTGGGTTGCTCACCCGCATCACGAATTACTCATTCCTGGACATCAGATGCAATTGGGCAAAAAAATTATAGTAAAATAATTGTAGTCGGCCTCATGCCTCACAATGACAGAGAACTCAGAGAAAGTATGGAAAATCATTTGGTAGGTGATTTAACTGAAAGAGGGTATAATGCAATTTCTTCATTAAAAGAATACGGGCCCAAATCGTTTGAGAATATGAAAGAAGAAGAGGCTATTGATACTTTACATGCAAGTGGAGTAGATGCCGTAGTTACCATAGTGCTACTCGATAAAAACAGGGAGCAGTCTTACATGCCCGGAAGAGTTTACTTTTCTCCATATTTCATTTACCAGCGTCGCTTCTGGGGATATTATACTACCATTTATAATCGTGTATACTCTCCCGGCTATTACCAGGTAGACACTAAATATTTCTGGGAAAGTAATTTTTACGACCTGGAAACAAAAGAGTTGCTTTATTCAGTGCAAACGACATCATTTAATCCGGGCAGTACGCAAAGCCTGGCAGATGAATATGGTAAAATGATCGTATCTGATATGGCAAAGAAAGGAATTATAAAATGATAAAATCTAACCAGTTTTTCATATATAAACAATAAATATTTAATCAAATTTTTTCATTTTTGGAGAATGATTAAATATTTTTTACCTCACCTGTCCTAAAAAATTAAGGAGGACATTATGTGTTTTTCAGCAACTGCAAGTTTCTTTTCAGGATCAGTACTTTCTATTGCAGGAATCGTTGCCATGCAAAAAGCTGCGACACCACGGCATCTTCCTTTTGCAGGCATCCCATTTATTTTTGCAATACAGCAATTTTCGGAAGGGTTTGTATGGTTATCATTAACCAACGCTACTTACAAAAGCTGGCTTGAGCTATCAGCTAATATCTTTCTAATTTTTGCTCATGTAGTTTGGCCAATATTAATTCCGCTTTCAGTACTGCTTATTGAAAAAAATATCAAGCGTAAAAATATTTTATATCTCTTGCTGGGAGTTGGAATAATGTTAGGCGCTTATCACATTTTTGGTATAATGTATTATTCCTTTTCCGCACGGGTTGATGGTAGTCATATTTTGTATGAATATAATTATCCAGCCTTGCTTATCAACCTTTCTGGTATTTTCTATGGGGTAGCAACTGTACTTCCTCTTTTGGTTTCAAGCGTTAAAAAAATGTGGGTGTTCGGTTTGGCTATCACCTTATCTTATGTTGTCACATCTGTGTTTTACCATGAATATATCACTTCTGTATGGTGCTATTTTGCAGCATTTCTTAGTGTCATTATTTATTGGATATTAGACGGCATTAAAAAAATATCAATTAATGCGTTGTCATTAAAAGTGCAATCGCATTAAACTTATAATTGAAATATTGCTATAGATTTTTTATTGTTATTATCTGCCTTCAAGAATAATTCGCAACTTAATAACATTAAATCATTGCTTTTCCTTTCAACTGAAAAGAAATAAGTATAACTACAACTCCCATAGCCAGGTAAACAATGTGGAGCCAGTGAAAGGAACGAATTAATATCATTTGAGTTATAATCCAACCACATATCATAATCCCTGCTGCCAACGCCCAGGTATATCGTTTGGGATCACGTTTCATGTTATAGAAAACGGCGAGTAAGTTAACAATACCAACAAATATTATTAAGAGTATTCCCGGGATTATATAATTTTTAAAGGGAGTTCCTTCCAACAGGCTCAGCGATAAATTCAGTGCGCTGCCATCTGCATAGCCAATCATCATTAATCCCGACAAAATAGCTGTTACCGAAATAAAAGAAAGAAGGATAAATAAAAATAATTTCATCTCATTTTTTTAAGGTAATAACATATTACGGGCCCTCTCCCGGTGGCGGGATTTCATAAGGAGGGGTTTCAAAAGGATCTTCATCCGGTATAATATCTGGTTCCTCTTCCGGCGGAATTGGAACTGCAGGATCCTCAGACGGATATATTTCAGGCTCTTCCGGCCGTGGAAATTCGATTGGCGCTACTGGTTCTTTTTTCTTTGGCATAATCTTTAAATTGTCTTGAGTATTTGTGCAGGTGCATCAACATAAAAATATAGAATATAGCAACTCATAGTTTGCCATAAAACCCTTAACAAAAATAATTTCGTTTATGATTAAAAAGAATGAGGGTAATTATGCATTCAAGTGATGGACGTCATTAATACTGAGAGTTCGTAAAATTAATTTTGAACAGGAAATGTAGAACTGTGAAAACATAATTAATTAATTTTTAAACATCCCTTAAAATGTCAACTTCAATAATTAATGAATCAGCAATAATACCTGAAACCCTAGAAACTATTTATGAAAGAAGATCTGTGAGAAAATACAAAGACAAAATTGTTGACCAGGAAATTATTGAAAAAATACTTGATGCAGGAAGGATGGCTCCATCAGCTCTAAATGAACAACCGTGGAAATTTTATGTGATAACAAACAAAGAGATTATTAAATCGTTTTCAAAAGAAATTTCAAAGATAACAGCCAAAGAATTTTTGAAGGCCGGCCCCAAACGCATCATAAAAAATATAATTCACCTGCTTAATTTTTCACGAGGATTTCATTATTTAAAGACTGCAGATCATGTGTTTTACGAAGCACCAGTAGTAATTTTTATTACCGGGCCAAGGCATAGCGAATGGGCTGACCTTGACATTGGTATGTGCTCGCAAAATATAATGCTCGCAGCCAAATCTATGGGATTAGATTCCTGCCCTGTGGGGTTTGGAAAATATTTACAACATACCAAGCTGTATGCGCAATTAAAGACCTCACCCAAAGAAGAGATAAAACTTTCCATAATATTAGGCTATGGAGACGAAGCTCCTGAGGTTCATAAAAGGATTAAAAAAAATGCAATCTTTTTTGATTCCGGTAAGAAAAGCTGAGTCTGAAAATAAAAACACTACGACGATTTTAACCATTGCGTGTGGTGACCGCAGTCATTAAAATCAATGACTACTATCATAAGATAATTTAATTTAAAAGCGTCCCTTTGCAGCACAGCATTTTGTTACCCTATTATTACGAAAGCTCGCTAAAAAAAATATCCTACCTGTTTACTTCAAATGTAACCTCAGCAAGAGATCTGATATCAAGGCGGAAAATATTCACTGCAAAAGCAGGAGCAGGCTGTAGAAGATATTAAATTTTCCGAGAAGGAACAATCCTGCCGCCAATGAAATTAGAGTTCGGCAATTTCTGAATTCAATACAATATCCCCTGAATACATTGTAAACGGACAAATTATCTGTAACAATTATTTAAGTAAACCGCCCCGCATTATGGCCATCGCTCAAGCATAAAAAGGAAAACATGAAAAAGATTCTACTTATTGAAGACAACGATGATATTCGCGAAAACACGGCCGAAATATTGGAGCTTTCCAACTACAAAGTAATTGTTGCTGAAAATGGTAAAGTGGGAGTCGAAAAAGCAATCGAGCATACACCAGATCTTATTGTATGCGATATAATGATGCCAGGTCTTGACGGTTATGGCGTGCTACACGCTGTGCATAAAAATGAAACAATAAAAAATACGCCTTTTATTTTTTTAACTGCAAAAACTGAACGTTCTGACTTCCGTAAAGGAATGGAACTTGGCGCCGATGATTATATAACCAAGCCTTTTGAAGGAATTGAATTATTGAATGCCGTTGAAAGTCGTTTAAAGAAAATTGAACTGCTGAAAAGTGAATTGTCACCGGAATTGGAAGGCCCGCAAAACCCTAAAGAAACTGCTGTTGGCAGCAGCACACTTAAATATCTTATTGAAAACCGGAACGTTAATACTTACAGAAAAAAACAGATTATCTATTCACAGGGAAATCATCCCAACCGGCTTTACTATGTAATAAAAGGGAAAGTAAAAACCTTTAGAATTCATGATGATGGCAAGGAACTCGTAACCGAATTATATAGCCCGGGTGATTTCCTGGGTTACATCGCTCTTTTGGAAGAAACCGTTTATAAGGATACTGCAGAAGCATTGGAAGAAACAGAGTTGGCCATAATACCCAAAGAGGAATTCGAAGAACTGTTGAATAAAAATCCGGAGGTAACAAAGAAGTTTATACAATTATTAGCCAAACATATTACTGAAAACGAGAATCATTTACTTGGACTTGCTTATAACTCGTTGCGCAAAAAGGTTGCAGAAGCACTTATAATGCTTGAAAACAAATACAAGAATAACCAGGACGACTTTTCCATAAATATTAGCAGGGAAAACCTGGCACATATTGCAGGGACTGCAACTGAATCCCTGATAAGAACGCTGGGTGATTTTCGACACGAAAAACTGATTGAAATTAACGGGATAGGTATAAAGATTGTTAATTACAAGAACCTGGAAAATATGATTAATTAATAGGAGTATTTGACGTTATCAATTTCCTGATGGTCCATTGTGAAATAGAATGAGATGTTTATAAACCATTGGAAAAGTTCAGTAACAATAAAACTTGTATGATGAAAAAGATATTTTTTGCTTTTACTGCCTTGCTGGTTGGACTACAAGCATTTTCTTTTCGTATTGTGAATGGAACCAGTGTTGTGATTAGTCAACCTGTTCACGACGACCTTTATGTTACGGGCGGATCAATAACTATTGATGCGCCAGTATATGGTGATTTAGTGTGTGCGGGCGGGACTATCAATATTAATGACTCAATTAGTAATGACATTATCGTAGCCGGCGGAACTGTAACCTTTGATGGCTATGTGGGGGATGATATCCGTTGTGCCGGAGGGCGACTATTTATTCGGAAAAGTATTGGAGGTGACCTTGTTGTTGCCGGAGGCAGGGTTACCGTAAGTAGGGATGTTGTTATTGGCGGTGGTTTGTTAATTGGTGGTGGCGACGTCATGTTTAATGGTACGGTAAATAATTCTGTAAAGGCAGGTTTTGGAAGCCTTGTTTTTAACGGCCGTGCCGAAAAAGATATAGATGTAAGGGGAGGCGACCTTCAAATGAATGGCACTGTAATGGGGCCATCAGTCATAGCTGCTAATAAAATTACGATAGGTAATGATGCTTCGTTCAATAATGATGTTCGTTACTGGAACAAGGTAGGTTCAGTGGATTTCCGGCAATCGATAAAGAACGGAAAAGCCATATACGACCCATCACTAAAAATTGAAACCGGTCGCTGGTATTACCTTGGCGGGATATCGGTAATGGGATTGTTATGGTATATTGGCATGGCACTATTAATGATTGCTATAATTCAATATTTGTTCAGTGCAACCATGCAAAAGGCAGGAGATACCGTTTTCAACAAAACTTTAGTATCGTCAGGATTTGGTTTGCTCTTTTTTATCGCTGTACCAGTTGCAATTATTATAGCTTTTATCACCATTATAGGTGTTCCTATAGGCTTATTGTTGCTATTTAACTACATAATACTGATCTTGCTGGCAACTGTTATCACTTCGCTGGTTGCCGCACATTGGCTCAATAACCGCTTTAATCATAAATGGAAATACTGGCAGTTAGTATTTGCAGCACTTGGGGCTTTCGTAGTACTTAAGCTTATCGCATTATTACCTTTCCTGGGATGGCTGATTACATTGCTTGCAATATGTATGGCATTTGGCGCAATATTGCAGAATATAAACTGGAAGCGCTGGCGCCAGAATGAAATAACAGCATAAGTAACTATGCAAGGTCGGTACGGATCCAGCAAGGGAATATCCATCATAAAAAAAGATTGATTTTTCCCTGATTAACTTATGTCAAAATCCTTCCTTTATCCGGCATATTACATTTCAAAAATTGAAAAGACTTCTTAATCCGTCAATCCCTTATCCGCTTAAATAAAATGCCGCTTTTTTATTAGAAATCCTTCTTTTAATCGCTACCTTTAAACAAACCCCAATCACCATGAAACAAAAAATTCTTGTAGTTGAGGATAATGGGTATAACAGGGAAAACACAACTGAATTGCTTGAACTGTCTGATTACAGCGTTTCAACTGCCAATAACGGCGAAGAAGGTCTTAACATGGCCTTACAAGAAACACCCGATTTAATTTTATGCGACATCCAGATGCCCATTATGAATGGTTATGATTTATTGGAGAACTTACGCAAACAACCTTCTCTCAACAATTCACGCTTTGTTTTCTTTACAGCCTCATGCGAAAAGAAAGAAATTGAAATGGGAATGCGGATGGGCGCAGATGATTACCTGGTAAAACCTTTTACGGGAGAAGATCTATTAGGGAAATTAAAGAAACTTCTTGGGTCAATACTACTATTTATCTCCGTTCAATTTGAATCATTTCCATTATTGCATCAGCAGATTGATTTCATATAATAGGCCAGGTTCATTCATCTGCAAATTTTGATACCAGCCTAAATCTCCTACTTTGCCAGGGTATACTTATCACAATTAATAACGTATAACCTATTCAGTTAGATAAGCATATTATAGTTCAGAACGAAACCCGGCAGGAGTATACTTGATAATGTACACTTCATTTATTTCTTTTATATAAGCCAACCAACTCTCCGAAGGCAATTATGTATGCGCTCATGGCTCTCTCCAATTGAAGTTTTGATGTGGTTGAAGGCAAATCCAGCAATGAACTCAATGCATATATTTTAAAGAAATACCGGTGGGTACCTGAAGGAGGACAAGGACCACCATAATTTCGTTTCTCAAAATCGTTGAGGCCCGTTGTTCCATGAATTTCATTCTCATTAATATGGTGAGTTACCGGCATATTCCAAACTACCCAATGTACCCAGATACCATTCGGAGCATCAGGGTCATCCGCTATTAAAGCAAGGCAGGCAGCTTCTTCGGGAATGAGCTGTATATTTAATGGCGGACTAACATTTAAGCCGTCGCAGGTATATTTCGAAGGAATTGATTCGCCATTTTTAAAAGCCGGGCTGGTAATTTTCAACTCCTTATATCTAACGGCTTTTGTAGGTTCATTGTTAGTGAAAGAATGTGACATGTTATTTTTTTAAGGCCTTCCCCAACAGGAGTCGGGTCATATCAAGGTATTTCATAAAGTTCGTCATGTTGTATCAAATCATAACCAGGAATTTCTCCAACCCCTGCAACCTCTGCTAACGATGAGCAATAAACGCTGGTGCTAACCCTTCTTTAATCACATGCAAAACAAAACTTTTTCTAAAAAATTCGGATAAGCCTGAGCGACCGAACGAACCACTTACAACCATAGGATTCTCCTGCACTTTCAGCCAGGCCGCTACACTTCCATCTTTCTTTGGGTAAATAGTTCTGATTGTCAAATCCTTAAAGTGCCTGGCCGCCAATTCTTCTGCGAGCAATTGATCAGGAAACGTTTCGTTCTGTCCTTCAACGCCAGTCGCTTCGTCAACCTTGCGTTCAACATGCAACAGAATTGTTTTTCGATCACACAATTCGGGAAATAAATAAGTAAATTGTTTAATAGAAAACACAGATGACTCTGAGCCATCATACGCCAAAATAATTGTAGAGGGAAAATTAAATTTCTCTGGAACAATAATTACAGGGCATTCTGTATTATGCAAGGTGTCCTTCAAATATTCATCTGTACCTTTTTCCGGGGCTTCCTTAAAGAATTTTTCGACCCCAATGATCATTGCATCAGCAAAGCGTGTTTCCTTCGTTAGGTTTGGGATTGCAAATTCATACAAATTTTTATGTACCCGGTATTGGATGAAATTTTTTTGACAGTTTTGCGAAAATTTCTTCACATTATTTTCTATTTCCTGTTCATCAAAATGCTCGAGCAAAGGCACAAATACCGGTGTCGAATTGGACTTAGGAGAAAAGAAAAATTGGGCGTAATCTACTTCAGGCAAAAATATGCCGGTAAGCAAAATGGGCTTTAAAGAATTGAGCTCATTTGCAAATGAGAAGGCGCCTTCAGAAAAATGTTCTCCTGAAAATGGAATAATTATTTTCTTCATAATAATTATTTTTTGAGTACATGAAATTACCATTTCAATGTCGTTGTGATAATGATTGAAGGCACAATTTTGGCTGACAGTTATCAGTTCTTCAATGCGGTTGGGATGTGTGGGTCTTATACCTGGCATTCTTAACATCTCAGGCCAGTCTGTACTTCATTAAGCTACTAAGAAGAAATGGTTTGTTGTCCGCGAGTTGAATAATCGAGATGTAAATCAGGCTGACCACAATCATTAATTGCATTGACAGCAGGCATGCTGCATCTTTAGCTGTTAATGTATATTTACATCAAATTAATTCGGGTTAGGTCGGTTATAAAAAGAGGACAGATATAGCTGTTTAAAAGACAGTAAACTGACTGACTGAAACGCAGAATAAAAGCTGTTAAGATAACCAGGACGATGGCCGGATTAGAATAAATTGGTGCAGACTACCAAATTTCAAAAGATTTTATCAACTGCACCGGTTGTCTAAAGGCAGGTTTTGCAATCTGCCTTTTTTTTGTGGCGCTACATGAAGAAGTTGAGTGTGTAAATCGGGAATCTATGCCAAAGTAACTTTCAACACACCAAACTATATTCCTCTTCTACTACAGATATTTTCTCACTCATTAAGGGCACATTCTTTAATATCTCTCAAAATTCAAATTTCCTTGATAACCATCATAACTCTTACTAATAACAATCATTGGTGAAAGGTAAACCGTTGAATAGCTTTGATAATAAGAAATGGCCGTCATAGCAAACAGCTACTCGTTCAACAAATCAAAAAAAACAGAAAAGGTTGGGTTGTAATTGTCCTGTTTCACATTAAAAAAGCAAATTATGCCCACAACAATAGCCGGATATTACTTAGATGAATTGGTTGATTGGACTCGCCTGATTGGCTTTTACAATCGCGAAATAATTGAGTTTGGAAATAAGCTTGCTGAAGTAATACGACGAAATACCATACCCAATATTGCCATAAAAGTAGAAGTACAACAGCGTAGCCTAAACGCAGTTGCGGCAAGATTCAAAAAGCTGCATAAAAATATCGATGAACAACATAAGGAACTCAAGTTTGATCACGAACTCATTGATAATAGATCAATCAATTTGGAAACAGAAAAAAGACAAGGTGAATTAAGGCAGAAAATGGAAGAGGCAGAAAAACTCTACGTGGACGTAAAATATTCTTGCTATCATTTTTTGTCCGAAACACTTAAAAAGCAAAAATAATTGGCAGCAAGTCCTTATTTACGCCAATATTTAACCACCAATTCAAAATAAAAAAATAAAATTTATGAATATCAATTTGCAATTTGTACAAACAAGAACCTATCCGAAAGTAGCACCCTTAGTTTATGAAATGCTGGAAAATCTTCAGAAAAAATTCAACTGGATCATCAATGCAGAGGTGTTTTTCAGGGACGAGAAAAACGCCCATGGTAAGGGCAAAATTTGTGAAATAAGATTAAGTGTTCCGGGGCCTGTGATTTATGCATCATCCAATAAAGCAAGTTTTGAGGCGGCAGTTGCAGAAACAACTGATAACCTTGAAAGAAAACTCAAAAGCCACAAAGAAAAATGGGAGCCGCAACGGCGCTCATCAATTAAAAATAAGGCTTGAGATAACAAGATGCTTGCCTTAGAATAAATATGTTCAGATAATATTGAATGACAGGCATGAAGAACGATAGATTAATTTAAATCGGGCCGGACCACAAAAAACTATGATTCAGGGATGAAGACCTTTAAATTATGCTCTTAAGAATTAAATCATCCAGCACGTTCGCTTTAAAAGACAAAAGCAGGATTGTGCTTGCCGGTGATGTGGGTGCCACCAAAACAAATCTTGCTCTTTTTAAGAGTAAAGGCAATACCATCGTTTCAATAGCAGAACAAAAATTCTTATCAAAGGAATATAAAAGCATTACAGAGATTATTGAAATCTTTCTAAAGAAAATTCCTCTTCCGGATTCTATTTGTTTTGGGGTAGCCGGCCCCGTTATGAATGGGCGTGCCAAACTTTCCAACATTTCATGGGATATAGATAGCAACGAACTGTCCCGGTATTTTACGATAAAAAAAGTAAAGCTCATTAATGACCTGGAGGCAAATGCATATGGGCTGGCTATGCTAAATGAAAAAGATGTGGTCTCCGTCCATTCAGTTAAAAATGCAGAAAAGGGTAACGTGGCTATAATCGCACCCGGAACAGGTTTGGGTGAAGCAGGAATGTACTGGGACGGAAAATATTATCACCCATTTGCAACAGAAGGCGGACATTGTGACTTTGCGCCACGCAATGATTTTGATTTTGAATTCTATAATTACCTGAAGAAAAAATTTGGTCATGTTAGCTGGGAGCGACTTATTTGCGGACCTGGTATCGTTAACATATATAATTTCCTTCGGGATGAAAAGAAACGGAAAGAACCAGAGTGGCTGATTAAGAGAATTAAGGAGGGCGAAGCCGCAGCGATTATCAGTCAATACGTTGACAAGAGCGCTATTTGTACAGAAACAATGGAGCATTTTATCCGTTACCTTGCTTACGAATCGGCTAATATTGTTTTGAAATTTAAAGCATTAGGCGGACTATTTATCGGGGGTGGAATTGCCCCAAAAATTATTTCACTGTTCACAAAAAATAATTTCTACGACTCCTTTTGCCAGAGCGGTCGCCTGAATTATTTGCTGGGAAAGGTTTCCATAAAAATTATTTTAAATACACAAACTGCATTGCTGGGAGCGGCCTGGTATGGCGCCAAAAATTGACAACAGTCCGGGAAATAAAATAGATCATACTTCCGCTGCTAAAAAGACTGCGCGACAGATTCTAAATAGTTATTCATCAGTTGAAGATATTTTTCTGCCTCACTCAGAGCTTTTGTTTTAATGGCTTCGTTCGCCGCTGACTTTGCACGTAAGCTGTTAACTTTTGCCCGCACGTTAGCCCGATAGCTTTTATAATAAATAAAAAGAGCGCGGTCTTCATGGGTCTTTATCGCAGGGAAAATCCGGTTGTAATAATCAATAAATAAAGTTGACAGATCTTTCCTTCCAAATGCGTCCAGGTCCATGCAAAGAAATGCGACCTCATTAAGCAC
Organism: Ginsengibacter sp.; assembly: GCF_057362405.1. Lineage (NCBI taxonomy): Bacteria > Pseudomonadati > Bacteroidota > Chitinophagia > Chitinophagales > Chitinophagaceae > Ginsengibacter > Ginsengibacter sp. Next base: position 56,219 of record NZ_JBMQQG010000154.1, on the reverse strand, counting down.
ATCAATTTTCCGTAAATCATCATTGAATTCTATGCAATCGAAAGGTACCGGGGCAGGCAAAAAGAAGATGTTTCTTGAATGTAAATCGCCGTGGCAATCCCTGTAGAAACCTTTGCGGAGCCGCTCTGCCAGCAATTTCATGCTGCCTTCTATAAATGAATCTGACACTTCTAGTGCATGATTGATAATATTGTTGCATTTATCGCTTATCTGAATGGTGAGGAAGTCCTTTTCTTTTCCGAGGTCATTAAAGTCCTGCCTGATTTTCAGGAAGTTTTTTTTGTAAATTATTGCTGCATGGCTGTGGAAGTCTGCTATTTTCTCAGCCAGGTTCCTTATATCGGATTCTGTCACTTGATTCTTCACTAAAAGATGATCCATTTGCTTTTCCCTATCCACTTTTTGCATTCTTACTGAATAGTCCGTTATCATACCTTTTTCCCCTCCCAAAATAAAATTTCCCTGGTGTTCATATACAGGCTGCACATCAAGATAAATATTTTCCGCAAGCCTTTTATTTAGTTCAATTTCTCTTTTGCAAAAATGCCTGCGCATCTCAAGAGTAGAAAAATCAAGGAATGAATAATGAACCGGTTTTTTTATTTTGTACACGAATTGATTGCATATAATTACCCACGATATATGTGTTTCAATTAATTCCCGCTCTCCGGGGTCATCCGGAAATACTCCATCTGAAACTAGTCTATTGATTTGTTCTTTTGTCATTTTTAAACTTCAGATAATCACAAGCTTTTTGAAGCATCTCATCTATGTTATCATTGGTTGATTGCAATACTAAATGCGGTTCCCTCATCCGTTCATTTTCCCTGCTAATAATTTTATAAACCTCAAAATCTGCCTCGCTATCCGGCCTCTCGCTTTTTAGTCTTTCCCTGGTCACATTTTCATCGGCCGTTATTTCGATAAAATAAATACCACCCCTTTCTTCCATTTCCTTCATAAACAGTCTGCGTGTCTCTTTTTTATGAAAAGTTGCATCTAAAACCACGTTCCTGTTTTGCTCTTGGTCTTCTTTCAATGTTGCCAGCATTTTATGGTATACAGTTTCTTTCTCCTGGTTCGAATAGGTTCTTCTTGCAAGCATCTCCTTCCTCACACGATCACTATTGATGTAATCAGCCCTGACTATCCGGGCAAGCCTTGAAGCAAAATAACTTTTGCCGGAACCTGGTAAACCAAATACTATTACAACCATTTTTCGGTGTTTAATATTTTAATCGTACTTCTACATAAAATTGTTTCGAAGAAACAATCGTTCCACTTGCTTTCATTATTTAAAGGAACATTATTACTATGGGCACTAAAATGATTTTGGGCATTGGATTACATGATTGGTATATCCAAATTCCTTTTGAACAGTACCGCTTTTGGGCGAGAAGACGCTATTTTTATTTTTTACCTTTCATTGTGTAAAACAAAGCTTTAACATCAGTTTCCCCATTTGACAATAGCACTGCCAGGATAATTGGCCATACCCATGAAAATGTATTTACTGATGCTCTTATAGAACATTTAGAACGGTATAAAGATCCATTCTTAAATCGCAAAGAAGTTGCAAGTAATGACGGATTTCGTGACTCACGCTTAGATTGGGTTAAAAGAGGATTGCCATCTCACAAACAAAGAGGGAGAGTCTATGTTTGTCTGCAAATTATAAAAGCCCACTTACGTGAGCTTTCATACTTTCTTGATAATTAAGTGCCCGGAACAGGAATCGAACCTGCACATCCTTGCGAACGGCAGATTTTGAGTCTGCTGCGTCTACCAATTCCGCCATCCGGGCATAAAAATTGGAGCGCAATATTACGCATTCCATCTTATCCTTCCAAATACGTTTCAAAGATTGCATTCTTAATTTAAAATGTAAATTGCCGCGATTGAAAAATATACGGATGCTTACAATTGGTTTAATAAGAGAAGGAAAAATTCCGCCGGATAACAGGGTGGCGCTTACACCTGCACAATGCAAATGGGTCGAACAAAATCTTCCCATATCAATTAAGGTGCAGCAATGCGACATAAGATGTTTTAAAGACAGGGAATACATCGAAGCCGGAATTGAAGTAAAAGCAGATGTTAATGATTGCGATGTGCTGCTGGGTATTAAAGAAGTGCCTGTGAGTATGCTTATACCTGGCAAGACTTATTTATTTTTTTCGCACACAAAAAAGATGCAGCCTTATAATCAGCATTTACTGCAAAGCATCATCCGTAAAAATATTACATTGATAGATTATGAATGTCTTGAGCATGACGACGGAACCCGCATAATTGGCTTTGGCTTTTTTGCAGGTGTGGTTGGTGCCCATAACGGCATGATGGCTTATGGCAATAGAACCGGCGCTTATAAACTAGGAAGAGTTTACAAGCAAAAAAATTTTCAGCAATTAATTCATACCTATTTCGGGCTGCAACTCCCATTGCTTAAAATTGCGGTAACAGGAAGTGGGAGAGTGGCGCATGGTATCCTGGAAGTTATGAACCTTATGGAAATTCATGAGGCTGAGCCGGACGAGTATTTTGAGCAAAGATTTGACTACCCCGTTTATGTCCATTTAAAAGGCGTTGACCTTTATGAAGATAGACTAACGGGAAAGTATAGCCGCACCGGATTTCATGAGCATCCGGAAAATTATAATTGTCTATTTAAAAAATATGCCAGTGAAACTGATATTCTCCTGAACGGAGTTTATTGGGATGAGAGAATTCCACGGTTGTTTGAACTGAGTGATATAAAAAATGAAAATTTCAGGATCACAACCATCGCAGATATATCAGACGACAGGAATGGCTCAGTGCCTTGTAACCTTGGCGACGGAACAATAGAGAACCCGATTTATGGTGTTGATAAATTTTCCGGAAAGATGACGCCTCCGTATCTTGAAAATTCAGTAGACGTAATGGCAGTAGGCAATTTGCCTAACGAATTACCAAGAGATGCTTCAAGGTATTTTGGAGAACAATTAATAAAATTTATTTTGAAAGATTTGATAAAAGGAAATTCCAAAATTATTAATAACGCGACTATTGTTAACAAAGGAAAGCTGACCGACGAATTCGCTTACCTTAAAGAATATGCCGGCTTATAAACAGGCAACATTTACAGTTGTAAATAATAATCTCTAAGGAGGAATTGAAATTCATCAGAATAATCCCCGCCGGTATTTTTAATGTTTATTTCATTTTTTAACGCCAGTGCCTGTTGTTTTTGTAATAACAACATTGCCCGAAAATAAAGGTGGGACGGTGTCTGCTTTACTTCTACCTTTTCTTTTACAAACAGCGAATGCCTGGCGACGCTATTTTCAAAAATCTCTATGCTTCGCGACGGTAACAATACCGCTAACATTCCATCTTCATTTAGTCTTTCGTTAGCGGCTACTATCAATTCTTCTAAATTCAAAGTGGTACTGTGTTTTGAAATATTCTTTCCATGATCAGCCGGCAACAAATCATTTTCGTAAAACGGAGGATTTGAAATTATTAAATCATATTTCAAAGGAGCTTTCCATTTTCTTACATCGACGTTAAATATTTTGATTTGATCCTTCCATGTTGAAGCTTTTATGTTTTCAGTGGCCTGCTCAAAAGCATTTGACCCGATTTCAACTGCGTCTATGCGTGCATTAGATTTTTGGGCAATCATCAGGCTCAGTAAACCTGTTCCTGCTCCAATATCTAAAATTGTTCCAGGGTTAATTTCTTTTTTGTCAATCAAAGAAGCCAGCCATGCACCAAACAGGCACGAGTCCGTGCAGACCTTCATGCTGCATTTGTCCTGGTTAATTAAAAATTTTTTAAACTGGAAATGTTGATTGGACAATGGTGTAAAATTGAAATAAAATATTTTCCCACTAAGGCACAAAGATCACAAAGAAAAAAATTTAAAAACTATCCCGCGAGGCCGAAAAGAAAGTTAAGAATATAACTTGGTGGTCCAGGCGTCTTCGTGGGTTATATTTAAAATACAGCTCTGGCCGATGGCACAACCGACAGGTCTTCAAAAATACCTGCCAGGTATTTATAATAACCTGTAATGGCGATCATGGCAGCATTATCGGTACAATATTCAAATGGCGGAATGAAGGTCCTCCATCCTTGCTCTAACCCTAGTTTTTCAAAGGCATTGCGCAATCCACTGTTAGCACTTACTCCGCCTGCAATACAGATGTCTGAGATACCCGTATCGTCCGCCGCTTTTTTTAGTTTATTTAATAAGATTGAAATAATCCTGGATTGAATAGATGCACATATATCCGCCATATTCTCCTCCACAAATTTTTTATTTTTTATTTTTTCATCTCTTACAAAATAAAGAATAGCTGTTTTCAATCCGCTGAAACTAAAATCCAATCCATCTATTTTTGGTTCGGGAAATTTATATCTGTCAGCATTTCCACTTTTCGCATATTTGTCAATAAGCGGACCGCCGGGATAAGGAAGTCCTAATATTTTTGCGGATTTGTCGAATGCTTCGCCCGCTGCATCATCCAACGTTTCACCAATTACTTTCATCTTTAGGTAATCTTCGCACAAAACAATTTGAGTATGTCCGCCACTAACGGTAAGACATAGAAAGGGAAAAGTGGGAGTAGAGTTTTTCTTATCGGGTACCTGGATACAATTTGCCAATACATGCGCCTGCATATGATGAACTGCCATCAATGGCTTATCGCAGGCAAGTGATAATGACTTTGCAAATTCTGCTCCTACCAGTAAGGCACCGATCAATCCCGGAGCCTGCGTAAAGGCAAAGGCATCTATTTGATCTAACTGTACTTTGGCTTTCTTTAGGGCGGTGTCCACAACGGGAACTATCGCCTGTAAATGAGCCCTGGAAGCCAGCTCCGGAACAACTCCTCCATATTCTTCATGAACTTTTTGACTCGCAATAATGTTGCTCAATATAATTCCATCGCGGCATACTGCGGCTGCGGTTTCATCGCATGAAGATTCAATTGCAAGAATGTGAGGCATAAAAAATTTAAGATTATTTAGAACGAATGGCGACTACCGGATCTAGGCGTGAGGCGGAATATGCGGGAATGATGCCAGCCAATATTCCAATAATAATGCATATTGATATTGCCAGTGTAAGTATTCCGGCGGAAATAAATACGGGAAAGTTAAATGCGTTTGTAAGGACTATCGTTAATATGTAGACGAGAATCAGGCCCATTAAACCACCCATTATGCAAATGATAGCGGATTCCAGAAGGAACTCAGAAAGTATACTTCTCTTTTTTGCCCCGATCGCTTTCTTTAATCCAATCATTGAAGTTCTTTCTTTAACAGTAACAAACATGATATTGGCAATACCAAATGCGCCGACGATCAAACTTAAAATTCCAATAGCCCATCCTCCTATATTAACACTTACAAAAAAGGAACTTATTTTATCACTAAATCCACTGATTTGATTAACGGTGAAATTATCCTCCTGTTTAGGACTTAGTTTCCTAACGGTACGCATAACACCTTCTAATTCGTCTGCCAGCGCCACAGAACTTACATTTTCATTTGCATTCACAATAATTTTTGGGCGGCTGTTTTGCTCGTTAAATATTTCTCTTGCAAACCTATAAGAAGTTATAAAACATTGATCATAGTCCCACCCGATCATACTCGTGCCCATTTTCTTAATAACGCCAATTATCCTTGCTTTCGTCCCTTTGATTTTAACTTCCTTGCCAACAGCAAGGGAAGGATCAAGAAACAGATTTTCGGCGTTGGTATATCCGATGATCGCAACGGGGCTCCCCAAGGCAAATTCAGTTCCGGAAATAAAGCGCCCGTATATCATTGTGATCGGCTGGATTTCATTTTCTTCTTCGCTTACACCGAATACATTAACCCGCGTTAAAGCATAGTCCTGGTATTCTACCTGTACATTATCATTGATAACAAAGGCAATATTCTTTGCGAGTTGACTGCGTTGTTTGATAGCTTCAACTTCACTAAATTTTGGAACAGGGCGATTGATGAATTTCCACCAAGGATAATCAGGCCCGCCGTTATAATCCCATTTGTCAATATAAATGGTATTCGACCCAAGGCTTTTGATCTGGTTTTGAATGTTAGCTTCCAGGCTATTAACAGTTGCCAATACACCAATGATGCAAAATATTCCGAACGAAATTCCTATCAGTGAAAGAGCGGTACGCAGCTTATTCACCATCAATTCCTGCATGGTAAGGCGAAAAGAACTTGCTAAAATGTTGAGCGTTTTACGCATGAAGCAAAATTAATGTTTTTTAAGATGTCTGCAGATTCAGGTATCAAGTGCGTACATTTGCTGCCCTTAAAAGATTTATATTGACGCCTTTCAAAGAAAATATAAGGTTGCAAAGATTGATCATCGTTATTGCAATTGTTTTATTTGCGCTAAAACTTGCTGCATGGTATTTAACGGGTTCGCTGGCAATACTTACAGATGCCCTGGAAAGTATTGTGAATATCTCGTCGGGATTTTTAGGATTGTATAGTTTGTATCTTTCTGCTAAACCAAAAGATGCCGATCATCCCTATGGACACGGCAAGGTTGAATTTATTTCTGCCGCTGTTGAAGGCACACTAATTTCAGTGGCCGGAATTATAATCATCTATAAATCTGTCTCCAGTTTCTTTTACCCTCATCAGATTTACAAACTTGACTACGGCATTATGATATTAGCGGCAACGGGAGTTGTAAATTATTTTGCCGGAGTTGTATGCGTAGCAACGGGCAAAAGAAATAAATCACTATTATTAATTGCCAGTGGCCAGCATTTAAAAACAGATACGTATAGCACCATTGGAATTTTTATAGGATTACTATTAGTTTATTTTACCAGGCAGGTCTGGTTGGACAGCACTGTTGCCTGCATCTTTGCCCTGATCATTATTTTTACCGGTTATAAAATTGTTCGTACATCCGTTGCCGGTATTATGGATGAAGCCGATCTGAAATTATTGCATGATCTTGTTGATCTGTTAAATAAAAACAGGAAAGAAAATTGGGTTGATCTGCATAACCTGCGCTTTATTAAATATGGTAGCACGCTGCATTGTGATTGTCATTTTACGGTGCCCTGGTACCTGAATGTGCAAGAGGCGCATGCCGAAATGGAAGCGCTTACAAAATTGATTCGCAATGAATTTGGGGAAACGGTTGAATTGTTTGTACATACAGATGCATGCGAAGAATTTTCATGCCGCATTTGTTCGAAACAAAATTGCATGGTGCGCAAGCATGAGTTTGAGAAAAAGATAACATGGACAATCAACAATATTTCTAAAAATTCCCGGCATGGAATTAACAGCTGATAAAAAATTTAAAATTAATATACGAAATGTGCAAAGAATTTTTACTATCAGATTGTATTTTATTTATTTTTTTCGTTTCTGTCTTTTAGGATTGAAATAGTATTTCTAAATCTTTCACTGTTTCTGATTCTTCTGTTTGTCTTCTTGTTATCGCGGGCTTTATTTAGACCAATTACTATTATAATGGTTATCGCGATACAAATAATTCCGAAAGGGATAAATATCATCATTTATTTTTTTAATTGCCTTTCTTTCTTTCTTCTTCAAAGCTAACTGTCTTTTTCTTCGTTCATCTGTATTGAAGTTGATAAAAAAATATCCCCCCATAGAAATGGGGGGATTTCCAAAATTCAAAAACTGATTATCCATTAAGCTCTTCTGTACGTATTATTTTGTTTTGATTTGATTTATTATATACGATTTATTAATTGTTGATTCGATACTATATTGGTGTAATCTTTTCGCAAAAAACATTAAGCTTCCTTGTAAAAAAATGCAAACATGATAAGTTCAATGAAACTTTTGTAAGATAAAACAGGTGCAGAGAAGCGTGAGTAAATAGGGTTAGCAACGGCTTCTGAAACATAAAACGTTGCTACTTAAGCGATATTTTATTTATGTGTAAAATTGAGTACACTTACTTATATAAAGGTAGAACCCACAAGCAATTATACTACCGGTTGTACCGCTTATTTTCTATTTAAATAGCATAGCTACGCCATACGCCGCACCGGCTGCAAGTGCTCCAATGAGCATTACTTTTAATGCGCCTGACATTACAGGCACGCCGGTAATTTTACTCTTGAAATATCCAAAAATAAAAAGACAAATCAAGGTTGCCACAACTGAAAATTTTAAAGCTTCTTTTGAGTCATTAAGAAAAAAATAAGGGCTCAATGGGATAATGCCTCCAACAATATACGATACCCCAATATTTAGTGCGCTGTTTCTTGCTCTTTTCGGATTTGGTTCATCAAGGCCTAGTTCAAATTTCATCATAAAGTCGACCCACTGCTTTTTATCTTTTGCAATCTCCTCTGTTGCCCTGTTCTGTAATTCTTCGCTCAGGCCGATGCTTTCAAAAAAATCTTTTACCTCCTGTTTTTCCATTTCCGGAATTCTTTCTACCTCTGCATATTCTCTTTTTAATTCACTGTCGTAATGGTCCTGTTCAGTTTTCCCTGCGAGGTATCCGCCAAGTGCCATTGCTATACTTCCGGCGGCGATCTCCGCAATACCCGCAACTACAATAATACCGCTGGTTGCCACAGCGCCGCTTAATCCGGCCGCAAGAGCGAAAGGAACCGTGAGGCCATCACTCATTCCTATAACTACATCTCTTAAAAGATCTGAACTTTGCAAATGTTCTTCTGCGTGATGATGATGATGATCATGATGATCCGACATTAGATTCTGGTTAAATGGTGTAAGAGTTAATTGGTTAAAAGTGGAAGATACAAATAGATTAAATGAGATTCGATTTGTATTGGCCTGTCACGGGGCTTTATAGCTAACCCTGTAAACAAGTCCTTTATAATCGTCGCTTATGAGCATTGACCCATCTTCTAAAACCTGCACGTCAACCGGCCGTCCGTTTACACTGGTTAAATTTTGCAGCCAGCCCTGCGCAAAGGGAACAGGATCGGCAAGAACGCCGCTGCTATCCATCTTAGCAACCACAACCCTGTACCCAACAAGGGCCGTTCTGTTCCAACTTCCGTGTTCAGCGATGAAAATCGCATTTTTATAGTCAGCAGGAAACATATTGCCTGTATAAAAACGCATACCCAACGAAGCAACATGAGCGCCCAATTTTTTTACGGGAGGTGTGTAATCAAGACAGTTTTTTCCTTTACCATATTCCGGATCTAAAATATCGCCTTCATGGCAATAAGGATATCCAAAATGCATCCCTTGTTTTGGTGCATTATTTAGTTCATCGCTCGGTATGTCGTCACCCAATTCATCACGACCATTATCAGTAAACCAAAGCTGTTTTGTAACAGGGCTCCATGCAAAACCAACGGAGTTCCTGATTCCACTTGCATAAATTTCAAAACCAGTGCCATCAGGATTCATCCTGGTCATGGATGCATAAGGTTTCGGAGAATCACAAATGTTACAAGGTGCACCTACCGGAACATATAATTTTCCGTCTGGCCCAAACGCTATAAACTTATTACCGTGATGCGTAGACGTAGGATATTTATCATAAACAACAACGGGAATCGATGGATTATTTAATTTTGATTCAATATTATCAATTCTATAAATTACTGATATAGTTCCGATATAAAGACTGCCATCTTTGAAAGCAACGCCGTTAGGAGCATTTAACCCGCTTGCAATAGCATAAACTTTGTCGGCTTTGCCATCATGATTTTCATCGGTTATTGCATACACTTTATCTTTTCTTGTGCCGACAAAAACAGTTCCATTTGGAGAAACGCACAAGCTTCTTGCATCCGGTATTTCGGCATATACATTTATTTTAAAACCATCAGGCAATTTTATTTTATCCAGTTCATATTTTTTAAAAAGCGAATCGGTGTTCTGCGAAACATTCATGCCTCCGCTATTAAAGGTTTTATTGTTATTGCTGTTACATGCAGGAACGAGGACAATGCATGCAAAAGCTATAGGCAGGATAGCCAGTCTCTTAATAGAAATAAAAAAAATGCTCATAATATTATTTTATTGAATTTAAAATGAAGACTAAAATCTTCCGGCAATGATATAGCTAAAAATGATAATCGATTTATTTTAGAAAAACGTACCTAAGAATTTATATAGATGGTTACAATTTATCAAAATAAAAGCGAAACTCCGTTGGCATATTTATTTTCATGTTCCAGTAGCCATTTTTTTCTTGGCAATCCTCCGCCATAACCAACAAGACTTCCATCTGAACCTATTACGCGGTGACAGGGAACAACAATGTTAAGTTTATTACGGCCATTGGCTGAAGCTGAAGCTCTTATTGCTTTCACATCTCCTAATTGTTGGGCCAGTTGAAAATAGCTGATCGTTTTGCCATAAGGGATTTTAATTAGCTCATTCCAGACTTTTTGTTGAAACCCGCTTCCTTCCTGCTTCACAGGTAAATCAAATATTTTTCTCTTGCCTGAAAAATATTCATCAAACTGGGTGATACATCTAGTTAACACTTTCCTTTCTTCAGTGGACAGCTTTATGGATTCAGCCTCAGCTTCTGACTCATCATTAATGTATAAAAGTTCAGTGACGTAACTGCCGGAGATTTTAATCTTAATAATGCCAACAGGGGAATGATAGAACATTGGGCGACCTGGTATTATTCGTCGAGTAATTTAGCCAAAAATATTAAATCATTTTTCTTGTAAAGGTTGGCACTGTCTGTAAAACACTTACTATACTCTTCCAGTAAGTGCTGGATAATGCGCTTATTACTTAGTTGCCGGAAATAGGAAGCAGTGGGTGGCACCGAAATTCTTTTGAAATAATTCTCTACATCTTTATGCGAATAAATCTGCCCGTTGAGCGGATCAATATAGAAATTTATTTTTTCGCTCTTTTGCCTTTCGGGGTTGGGGAAATTATAATCAATATCAAAATAGCCAAGAATAAACTGCCTTGGGATGTTAATTGCTTTTATCGGAATATCGAGAAGCTCGCAAATGATCAAATATAAAATGCCGTTAGTAATTGCATTGCCTTTTTTTTGCTCAATTACTTTATTAATCAAAAAATCTTCCGGGAAATCGTATGCTACTTCGTTACCCTTTAATTTGTAATAACTGTAAAGGATACCCGTAATTACATTTACCTGTTCAAGAGGCGTGAGGTAACTGTTTAATTCGAGCCAGATGTTTCTCCTTATTTTTTCCATCTCCTGTAATGTAGTTGTCGTGTTCATTTCAGGATAGCGGTATTTTGAAACGAGCAATGCACCTTGTAATAATTCGCAGGTTCCATTTTTCCATTCGGTAATTTCTTGAACAAGATCCCTAAAATGAAGTTTGTGAATCAGCATTTCAATTCTTTCCTGTACATTCTGGTCAGGAGTTGTTTCCCATAAATTTTCAAGATTGGGAATTATGGCACGACCCAATGAGACAATACGATCGCTGACCGAGCTAAAAACTTCTTCGTCAGGATCATCAATGAGATGAAATAAAGCAGATATTTCCCTATTCTCCTGCATTACAATGGGTACTAATGATGCGTTTTTTGATGATGTAAAGATAGAAAACTAAGACATATCAATAAATTATTGCGTCATTAGTTATCAACAGGTATTGATAACTACCCCGGGAAATATTTTGGGCTGGAAGACTTGCGCAATAGACTTATAGTTATTATTTCTTTTTTGCCTTCTTCCTGGCAGTTTTTTTATCAAAGGCTTTGGGATCCTGCGCAACAATCATTTTCTTTACTTCTTCTAAATCTATCGACGCTAATTCTTCAGGTGTAAATTTTCCTTTTGCTCCATTCGCAGATAGTTTCAACATTTTTTTATTGAAACGTATGAATGGTCCCCATCGACCATTTTCAATGGCAATTTTTTCTTCAGGCCATTGCCTGATATAACGATTAGCTTCCTTCTCAATCTTTTTTTCTATTAACGCATTACAATCTTTTTGCGTAAGTGCATCAAAATTATAAGCCCGCGGAACATTAATAAATAAATCGTTCCATTTTATAAACGGCCCGAATCTTCCCTTCCCTTTTGTTATAGGTTTTTGATCGTAATAACCAATGGGAGCATCTTCAACTTTTTTCGCATGAATAATTTCGATGGCTCTTTTTAGATCCATATCGGAGGGTTCTTCACCTTTGGGTATCGAAATAAATTGTTCGCCCCATTTTACGTAAGGTCCGAAACGACCAATGTTTACTGATACTTCGAGACCTTCGTGTTCCCCCAGAGTTAAAGGCAGCTTAAACAATTCAAGCGCCTCATCCATGCTGATCGTTTCAATACTCTGGCTCGATTTTAATTTTGCAAATCTTGGTTTTTCCTCATCATCTGGTGCACCTATCTGTACCATTGGGCCATATTTACCCATCCGCGCTATAATAGGTTTTCCTGTTGCTTCATCTGTACCTAACAATCTTTCACCAACAGCTCTTTCCGCTGTTTCGAGCGTATGTTCAACACCTGAATGAAAAGGGCCATAAAAATCACCGACCATTGTGCTCCATTTCATTTTCCCTTCAGCAATTTCATCAAACTCTTCTTCAATATTTGCGGTAAAAGAATAATCCATCACCTTTTCAAAATGCAGGTTTAAAAAATCGGTAACAACCAAACCAAGATCTGTCGGAAATAATTTTGATTTTTCCGCACCTGTGTTTTCCTGTTCAGTTACCTTCTGAATAACATCATTCTTCAATTTTAAAATCCGGTAATCTCTCTTTACACCTTCCTTATCTTTTTTCTCAACATAATTTCTTTTAATAATTGTTGAAATGGTAGGAGCATAAGTACTTGGCCGGCCAATTCCCAGTTCTTCCAGTTTCTTAACCAATGACGCTTCCGTATAACGGGCTGAATGTTTGGTAAACTTTTCTGTCGCCGTCATCTGGCTAAAATCCAATGATTGTCCAACGGTTAAATTTGGCAAGCGACTTTCGTCGTGTTCAGCATCATCATCGTCATCGGTACTTTCAAAATAAACTTTTAAAAATCCATCAAATTTGATTACTTCACCGCTTGCAGTAAGCTCGGCATTGTTGGTACTGATATTTATTTTTGCAATGGTTTTTTCCAATTCGGCATCTGCCATTTGACTCGCTATTGTTCGCTTCCAGATTAATTCATACAAACGGTTTAATTCGGGATCATCTACCGAATTGTTTTGCATATAAGTCGGACGAATCGCTTCATGTGCCTCCTGTGCACTTTCATTTTTGTTTTTGTATTTACGAACCTGCAAATATTTTTCTCCATAAGTTTTATTGATCTGCAATTTGATATCGTTCATTGCAGTTTCACCAAGGTTCAAACTATCGGTACGCATATACGTAATCTTTCCACTTTCGTATAAGCGCTGGGCAAGTAACATAGTTTTGCTTACGCCATATCCCAGTTTTCTACTCGCTTCCTGTTGTAAAGTTGATGTGGTAAAAGGGGCTGCAGGTGTACGTTTCCCGGGTTTAACCTGTACGTCCTTTACAGTATAATTTGCGCCAATACAGGTTTTTAAAAACTGTTCAGCATCTGCTGCTTCATTATATTTATTTCCTTCCGCTTTAAAAGTAACAGTCTTATTATTGATATCATTCGCTGCCAGCAACGCTTCAATTTTAAAACTGCTCGTTGCTTTGAAATTATTAATCTCACGTTCTTTTTCTGCGATTAATTTTACTGCAACGCTTTGAACTCTTCCCGCACTTAAACCACCTTGCTGTCCAATTTTTCTCCACAGTACAGGGCTTAGTTCAAACCCGACAATCCTATCGAGAATCCTTCGGGCCTGCTGCGCATCTACCAGGTTCATGTCGATAATCCTGGGATTTTGTACCGCTCTTTCTATGGCTGGTTTTGTTATTTCGTGAAAAACGATTCGTTTGGTAGTTTTAGGATCTAATTTTAATACCTCAGCAAGGTGCCAGCTGATGCTTTCTCCCTCTCGGTCCTCATCCGAAGCCAGCCAGACCTCGTCTGCCTTTTTTGCAAGAGATTTTAGTTCATTAACAACTTTAACTTTTTCGGGAGGTACTATATAAGTGGGATTAAAATTATTTGTTATATCAATTCCCATATCGTTCTTTTCCAGGTCACGAATATGGCCATAACAACTTTTAACTTCAAAATCCTTTCCAAGAATTGCTTCGATGGTTTTTGCTTTCGCAGGGGACTCAACTATCAATAAATTTTTCGCCATATTATTTATTTAATCAAATTCTCGTTATTTAAATCGCATTAAGTAACAAGAATAAAATATTTCCGTTTGCTGCAATATTAGTTTAAAAATTAAAAATGGAATCTTAAAAACTAAATAGGAATTTTAATGAGGCATTATTATCTTCGCAACTTACCCCCATTTATTACAAATCCTATAATTGTAAAACCATTTTTAATCGGTAATTATAATAACGCATTTTTAAACATAATCTTGCAGGCCAAAACTAAAATCAAACATTTAATTTGATAATACCTGTGGTTGAAAAATAAATCTACATGAGGGTTGTAATACTAGGCTCGGGTAATGTTGCCACCGTGCTAAGCAGTTTAATTCAAAAAGGCGGTCATGAAATAGTGCAGATCGCAAGCCGAAACCGGGATCACGCTGCCATTCTTGCATCCAAATATAATGCTGATGCCGTTTCATTGATTGAACCCGAATTTGCTTCGGCAGATATTTATGTAGTTGCATTGCACGATGCATCGCTGGATTCATTAGAAAAAATAAAAGGACTAAAAAATAAATTTGTTGTACATACAGCTGGTTCCGTATCGAAAGATGTTTTGAAAAATATTTCTTCAACTTATGGTATCCTTTATCCGTTGCAAACATTGTCCAAAATATCAGACCAAATTCCTGAGATTCCTTTCCTTGTCGAAGGCAATAATAAAGAATCCCTGCACCAGATTACTGAATTTGCAAGAACACTTTCAAATAAAGTAATATCAGTTAATGAAACAGAAAGGCTGCATTACCACATTGCAGCGGTGTTTGCAGGTAATTTCACCAATCACATGTATGCAATTGCTGAAAGTTTCTGTCAAAAAGAGAATATCGATTTTAAGAATCTATTGCCGCTCGTAAATGAAGTTACTTCCAAAGTAAATAATAATTCGCCTCATGATGTTCAAACAGGGCCGGCCATGCGGGAAGATATCTTTACCATTAACAGGCATTTACAGGCACTCTCGTCATTTCCCGATATGAAATACCTGTATCTTAAACTTTCGGAAAGTATTTTGAAATTTCATGAGAAGCATTGATACGCTTTAATATCTTTAACCCATGAATATTCTTTCCCGATTACGGTTAATAAAAACATTTGTCTTTGATATGGATGGTGTGCTAACTGATGGGGGTCTCCTGGTTAATCCCGGCGGTGAATGGCTCCGCCGTATGGATATAAAAGACGGGTACGCATTGCAGTTAGCCATAAAGTCCGGTTACAAAGTCGTTGTAATTTCAGGTAGCGAATCCGGGCCGGTGGTTGAACGGCTCAGCAAATTAGGTGTTACGGGTATTTTTATGAAAGTAAATGATAAGGCAGCTTGTTTAAAAGAGTATATTGAAAATAATAATGCTGGGCCCGGCGAAATTTTATTTATGGGGGATGACATTCCCGATTATAGCTGCATGCTTATTGCAGACTTTGCATGTTGCCCCTGTGACGCTGCAGTTGAGATAAAGCAAATATCTTCTTACATCTCCCCGTTCAAAGGAGGATATGGATGTGTAAGAGATATTATTGAAAAAGTGCTTAAGCTTAGCAATAGCTGGCCATTGGAAACAATTGTTGCTGCTACCTGATAGCAATTTATTTTAAAAAGATACTCCAATGAATATTGTATCAGCATTTTTTAAATTAATCAGGTGGCCGAATCTTTTTTTTATTGCTGCTACACAAGTTCTGTTTAGGTTCTTTGTGTTGAATTTTGTTTACAGGGGCTCAAATAATGCCTACGGGGAAAATATAAAACTTTCATTGCCGCTGTTCTATTGGCTGGTTTTTGCTTCGGTGTGTATTGCAGCAGCGGGGTACGTCATCAATGATTATTTTGATGTAAACATTGATCTTGTAAATAAACCCGGCAAACTTATCGTTGATCGTTATATTAAAAGGCGTTGGACAATTGTATGGCATATCGTTTTATCTTTCATTGGTCTTGGAATAAGTTGCTACGTTGGTTACAAACTTCGTAATTTTTATATACCCCTGTTAAATTTTGCGGCCATAATTGCTCTTTTTTTTTACTCAACTACTTTTAAGAAAAAGCTTCTCATCGGTAATATAATAATTTCGCTGCTTACTGCCTGGGTAATTCTTGTACTTACTTTTTCTGAATATCGTTTCAGGATTGTTTTTCCAGACATTTATTGGAAGCGACTGGTGAAGGTCTCTTTTATTTATGCCGGATTTGCATTTATTATTTCACTTATAAGGGAAGTAATTAAGGATATGGAAGATATGCAGGGCGACGCCAAATATGGCTGCACAACCATGCCTATTGTTTGGGGTTTGCAGGTATCAAAGGTCTTTGCCGCCGTGTGGCTTGTAGTTATAATTGCAGGCGTTGCCTTTGTACAATTCTATGTAATTCAATTGGGCTGGTGGCTATCGGCCATCTACTCTTTGTTAACTATAATTATACCGCTTATATGGGTGTTGCGTAAATTATATACGGCTCAGTCTCCGAAAGATTTTCATCGGTTGAGTAACGCCGTTAAACTCATTATGCTCACAGGTATTCTGTCAATGATTTTCTTTTAAAAAGTATTAAAATGAAGATTCAGAAAATAATTTTAGCGTCACAGTCTCCGAGACGAAGCCAGTTACTTCAGTGGGCAGAAATTCCATTTGACGTAGTTGTCGCAAACACCGATGAAAGCTACCCTGAACATTTGAGGCCCGAAGAAATTGCCACCCACATTGCTTGTAATAAAGCAATAGCTGTAAAAAATGATTTAACCGGTTTAATTACTAACGCAGAAGATTATACGATTCTTGCAGCAGATACAATTGTTGTTTTAAAAAATGTGGTTATTGGCAAACCTTACGACCGCGAACATGCCATCCAAATTCTTTCTCAATTGTCGGGAAATACCCATTCTGTTATTACGGGGGTTTGTATTTTGAAACGAGGCGAAAAAATAATTTTTGCAGATGAAACAAAAGTGGAATTTTATGCGCTTTCCCGTGAGCAGATTGAATATTACGTTGATAATTATAAACCGTATGATAAAGCCGGGGCTTATGCCATTCAGGAATGGATCGGTGTTACCGGCATTCGTTCTATTGCCGGTGATTTTTATAATGTAATGGGATTGCCTGTTAGCAGGGTGGTGAAGGAATTAGCAAACCTTGCAGCTTCTGAAAACCTAACAAGTTTCCAAAATCCGTGAGATTCATAAACTGGCTGTTAGGACAATCAGGATATTTTCTTTATTTTTTCTTTCAATAATCTTTTTCGCATGAAGGAAGACCTTTTGCAATACATTTGGCAGTTTCAATATTTTAATAACTCAGAACTGCTTACCTCTTCAGGTGAAGCGATTCGAATAATTAGTACAGGCACCCACAATACCAACCAGGGGACTGACTTCATTAATGCAAAAATAAAAATTGGCAAAACAATATGGGCCGGCAATGTAGAACTGCATATTAATTCATCTGATTGGGATATGCATCATCATTCAGGTGATCCAAATTATAACAACGTTATTCTCCATGTTGTATGGAACGACAATGCCATTGTAAACGATAGGGCTGGTAATAGTTTGCATACGCTCGAGCTAAAAAGCCGCATTCCAAAATTGTTGCTTGAACGTTATAAGATGCTTATGGAGTCTTCTAGATTCATTCCATGCGAAAGCCAGTTGCAACAAGTAAACGAGCTAACCATGGCCAACTGGAAACAAAGACTGGTTGCCGAAAGGTTAATTAAAAAATCAGCCAATATTCTGGCTATTCTAAAAGAAACTAATTCGCATTGGGAGGAAACTTTTTGGTGGCTTGTGGCTGCCAACTTTGGGTTAAAAGTTAATAACGATTTATTTCAGCAAGTCGCAAAAATATTACCGGTATCAATTTTGGCAAAGCATAAAAACAGGATACAACAGGTTGAATCTTTATTATTCGGTACAGCCGGATTACTCGAAAAAGAATTCCAGGAAAAATATCCGCAGATGCTTCAAAAAGAATTCTTGTTTTATCAAAGAAAATACAAGTTGAAAATTATTGATGGCGAACTATCTTTTTTAAGAATGCGCCCCGCAAATTTTCCTTCAATAAGGCTTGCGCAATTAGCTATGCTCATTCACGAAAGCGAGCATTTGTTTTCTAAAATAAAAAGTTCGTCGTCTCTAAAGGATGTGAAAAAAATGTTTCAAGTGAGCGCAAACGATTACTGGCATTATCATTATATTTTTGATGAAATTTCAGATTATAAAGTAAAGACATTAGGAAATCAGATGATTGATAACATTATTATCAACACCGTTATACCTGTTTTGTTTGCCTATGGTTTGCATCATAATGAAACGGTGTATAAGGACAGGGCAATAAAATGGCTCGATGAGATTTCTCCTGAAAAAAATAGCATTACATCAGGATTTGAAAAGCTAAATTTTACAAATAAAACCGCATTTGATTCGCAATCCTTTATTCAGCTTAAAAATGAATACTGCAATAAAAAACTTTGCCTGCACTGCGCCGTCGGCAATACATTGCTAAAAAGAGGTTTCAATGCAAACCAGTAGACTACGAAAGTGATAAAGTTTCCTTAAATCTGTGACATTTTAATCGTTAAAGTCACTGTACTACTAACCCCATTTGTAATTTATGATCACCTCAATTTCCGGAGAAATACTTTTCATGACCGGGCAATTGTTACCTGCAGCCTGCAGGATTTTTTGATCATTTTCGCTTCCATTATTGGGTAGCTGTACGGCAACTTCGATCTTGCCAACGCGGCGCGGATTGCTGAGCATGTGCTTGGTCACTGCTGCTTTTGAATTAGTAATGTCTACGTCTAATTCATTCGCCTTAATACCCATTGTCGTAAGCATGCAAGTGGCTAGTGAAACACACAGAAGATCGGTTGGAGAAAATTTTTCACCTTTGCCGCGATTGTCTGTGGGTGCATCAGTTTCTATCGTTGTTTTACTTTGAATGTGTTCAGCCTCGCATCGCAGGTTTTCCTTATATACTATTGAAGCAGTCATTATGTATTTTTGTATAAATTTACATCCGTAACCATCAATTAATTACATGCGCAAAATTATTTTCCTGATTTTTATAATTTCTATTTCTTTTGGAGCTTCAGCACAGAAATCAAAAAAGCAACGCCAGGCAGAAAAAAAAGCAAGAATTAATAATATGGTTAAGGAAGAAGAAGAAGGTGTAATTGCATATAAGAAGAGTTTTTTGTTCGGCGCCAAACTTATAAGCGATGGCTACGGCGCATTTTTTGAACTTGGGAGAGCGAGTTCTGTAAAAAAGGCAACATTATTCCAACTTGAACTCAGCGAGCGAAAGGCAATTAAGGAAGATAAACAAAGCAATCAGTACATAAATTCGATTCCTTATGTATTCGGTAAGCAAAATTTCGTTTACCCGGTTAAACTCGGTGTTCAACGTCAAGTGCTTCTTGGAAATAAATCAAATAAAAATGGTGTGAGTGTTACAGGGAATTATGGCGGTGGATTGTCGCTTTCGTTTCTGCGGCCGTACTATGTACAGGTACAAAAGGGTAACGACTACGTTTATGTAAAATATGATTCAGAAGATAGTGCCCTGTTTTTAAACCAACCAGGTATTTTTGCGGGCCCGACATTTAGTAAAGGTTGGAGCGATATGACGGTAACGCCCGGTTTGTATGCTAAGGCTGCTGTACGTTTCGACTATGGAAGTTATAATGAAGTGATATCGGCAATTGAGGTAGGTATATCCGGGGAGTATTATTCAAAAAAAATTCCAATTCTCGTTTTAACTCCCAACAAATCATTTTTCTTTAGTGGCTACGTTTCCATTTTGTTTGGAAAAAGAAGATAAAGGCAGTTGAATTTAATTTTAATCATTTTAATTAAGGCGATAAAATAGTGATAAACGAAGAAATTATTACAGGGCCTGTTTCACAACCTAAGAAGCCTTCTTGGCTTAGGGTAAGGTTGCCGATAGGTGAAGAATATAAACACGTTAGAGGTCTCGTAGACCAGCATAAATTACATACAATTTGTGAAAGCGGTAATTGCCCAAATATGGGTGAATGCTGGGGCGAAGGCACTGCAACATTTATGATATTAGGAAACATCTGTACAAGGAGTTGTGGCTTTTGTGCAGTGGCAACCGGCCGGCCGCTTGCGATTGATTGGGATGAACCTCAACGCGTGGCGGAAGCAATTCATTTGATGAAAGTAAAGCATGCGGTTATTACATCAGTTGACAGAGATGAAATTGAAGATGGCGGTTCTATCATCTGGTACAATACCATAAAAGCTGTTTATGCTTTAAATCCGGCCACTACTTTAGAAACACTCATTCCCGATTTTAAAGCGGAAAAAGAAAACATCCAACGAATTATAGATGCGGCGCCAAATGTAGTTAGTCATAATATCGAGACGGTTGAGCGTTTAACCCGATCCGTTAGGATACAGGCAAAATACTGGCGCAGCATGGAAACCCTGAGAATATTAAAACGGGGAGGGATGCGTACTAAAAGCGGTATTATGCTTGGTCTTGGGGAAGCGAAAGAAGAAGTAATACAAACCATGCATGATCTTAGGGAGAATGATGTTGACGTAATTACGATCGGGCAATACCTTCAACCATCAAAAAAACATTTGCCGGTGCATCGCTTCGTGCAGCCTGATGAATTTGCAGAGTTCAGGCAAATTGGTTATAAGCTTGGGTTTGATTATGTTGAAAGCGGACCGTTAGTTCGTTCGTCTTACCATTCGGACAAACATGTTATTGCAGGATGGGGAAGAAAGAATTGGGAATTGAATGGCTAAACGTTTGAAGTGTGCCTCTGAAAATTTAATAAATGAAATTTTTTGCAATCGTCGTCTTATTAATTACAACCTCATATTCTTCAATAGCACAAGCGCACTGGAAAAACCTGGACTCAATTTATCAGCCGCTTCCCTCGTCCGTGCATATTTATAAATCTGCTGATTCAATTGACGGAAAGCCTGATGTAGTCTATTATGTAATAGCAGACCTGAGAGACAAGCACCTGAATTTCACAACGGACACAACTTATAAGAGAAGACTAACTCCCTCACAATTTTTTGAAAAAGATAACCACCCGCTCGTGGTGGTTAATTCCTGTTTCTTTTCTTTTGCCACCAATCAAAATTTAAATATTGTAGAGAAGAATGGAAAGCTTATTGGGTACAATGTCCATACAATTGCCGGAAAAAAGAAAGATACTTTGACTTATTATCATTCCTTTGATGGGGCTTTTGGCATTGCAAAAAATCGTACTGCAGATGTTGCCTGGATATATACGGATTCATCAAAAAAATATCCTTACGCGAGTGAACTTGCTATTGAATACATTCACGATTCTGTTGCACATCCATCTTTTAATTATATAGATAGAAATACGTCTCTTGTTTCAGGAACTTACGATGGGAAGAAAGGACATGCATCGCCTCTATTTAAAAAATGGAACATGGAAACTGCCATTGGGGGCGGTCCTGTGTTAGTACAAAACAATAAAGTACAAATCTCCAATAATGAAGAGAGAAAATTTGCGGGTAAAGCTATTAACGACAGGCATCCGAGAACAGCAATTGGATATACTACCGATAATAAAATAATTATCTTGGTTGCCGAAGGACGAAGTGAAACTGCGTCAGGGCTTACCTTAACGCAGGAGGCTCAAATTCTTGTAGACCTTGGCTGTGAAGAAGCATTAAACCTCGATGGGGGAGGAAGCAGTTGTATGTTGGTTAACGGTAAACAAACTAACTCACCTTCCGATAAAGAAGGGGAGAGGTCTGTGCCTTCTGTTTTTTTAATTGAGAAAAAATGACCAGGCAACGGCAATAAAAATCGAACACTATTAAATTGATACAATTTAAAATCGAACTGAAATACTTTACCAATATTTTCAGCAGACTATGCATTGGCATTACTTCCGTTTGCGAAAAGCCTTTCGTTATTCAGCAATAACATTTCATCAGCATAATTTCAATGCAAAATTAAAATCGCGTAATACGGCAAAATTAAAGACGACCAGTAAAGATGAAATAGGTTTTATTGAATGCTAAACAGCGATGGCCCGGTGCTTATTTTTATTTTGTTGCTTCCGGCTTAATTTCCCAAACCAATGCGCTGGCTCCTAATATGGCCGCGTCGGATTCTTTTAATTCACTAAATAACAATTTCACTTTATTCTGAAAAATTGGAAGTAAATTTTTTTCCATACTTTTTTTGACAGGATCCATTAATAATTTTCCGGCTTTGCATACGCCACCAAATAATATAATTGCTTCGGGAGATGAAAACATCACAAAATTAGCCAGGGCTTCACCTAGTATCTGGCCTGTATATTTAAAAACATCCTTTGCAATTTTATCACCTTTTACTGCAGCCTCAAATACGGCTTTTGAGTCAAGCTTTTTTTCCGATAGTTTTCTTAAAATGCTTTTTTCTTTTGGCTTCTCTTTCAGCATTTCTCTTGCAGTAAGCGAAATACCTGTTGCGGAGGCATACGTTTCTAAAGAGCCACGCATTCCCGTGCCCGGATGTAAGCGACCCTTTGGTCGTATGATCGTGTGTCCCAATTCGCCGGCAAATCCATCATGGCCTAAGATTAATTGACCGTTAGCTATAATACCACTGCCTACACCAGTACCCAATGTTATCATTATGAAGTCGTGCATTCCCCTCGCAGCGCCATACATCATCTCACCAACTGCTGCAGCATTGGCATCGTTAGTTAAAGTACACGGTTTATTGAATTTATCCGATATAAGTTTTGCCAGAGGAATAATACCGCGCCATAATAAATTTGGCGCATACTCAATAGTCCCATTGTAATAATTTCCATTGGGTGCACCAACACCAATGCCCTTGATTAATTCCTCGCCGCCAATTTCTTTTATTGCCGGTTGCATTTCATCATACAATTCGTCAATAAATTTATTTACATCAATATGTTTATTAGTCGGTAAATTTCCCCGGTTAGAAATTTCACCCCGATGGTTTACAATTCCAAATTTTGCGGTCGTTCCGCCAACGTCAATTCCAATAGCATACTCCAATGGTGATTCCATATTTAAATTATTCTTGTTTATTATAAAATTATGCTGTTGCTCCTTCAAATGCGCCTTCGGGTGTGCTTGCTTCGGCACTTTCGTCAATTGCTGTGTCGTAATCAATGCCTTGTCTTTTCAAAATTCCTTTTACGATAAACGCAAATAATGCGATGTAAGCAAAACAAACAACGGGTACCCAATAGGAGTAATGTATGCCATAGCCTACGATGCCATCGCTCTTGGATTGAAGGTAATCTGCCAGTTTACCCTGAATTGGAGGAATAATGCCACCTCCTAAAATCATCATAATTAAGAATGCAGCTCCCTGGGTTGTATATTTTCCGAGGCCGGCTATTGAAAGAGCAAAAATGCATGGCCACATAATTGAGCAAAATAACCCACCACTTAAAAATGCATAAATAGCCAGAGTGCCGGTGGAAAATAATCCTATAAGCATCGAAATCATTCCTAATAACCCAAAAATTAAGAGTGTACGAGCGGGCTTATTATTACTCGCGTAAAAAGCGCCTATTTGAACAATTACGCATATGATATAATAATACAATATTGAGATATTATATTTTGAAATTGCATTAACAGCTAATACAATAGCAAACGCAACTAACGGGACAATAAAAGTAAGTAACTGTTTCGTGGCAGGCTTTAGGTCAAATGCCGGGATCGCTCCGACCCACCTCCCAATCATTAAGCTTCCCCAATACATTGACACAAACATGGCGGCTTGTGAAGACTGAAAGCCACCAAAATCAGGCTGTTTTAATAATTCACTCAGGTTGCTTACGATAGTTACTTCAGTCCCCACATAAACGAAAAGTGCAAGCATACCTAAAACAAGTTGCGGATATTTCATAGCTCCCCATCCATCAGGATTTTTTCTTGCGCTCATGTTTGAAATTAATAAGCTCAATACAACAACAGCAAGCGCACCAAATAACCATTTCATGCGATAAGTTTCCAAATCATGTTTTTCAATATCCGTTAGTAGGGAAGGATCAGTTTTATAACTATTAAATACAGGGACAAACATTATTATAAGAAGTCCGGTCATAATTAATAAGGAATACAAAACTTTATTTGCCTTTTCAGTTTTTTCAATTGAAATTCCCGCCGGTACCTTTTTTGAAAAATAAAATAAAGCTGCTGCTCCTATAAAAAGAATTCCAACGAAAGTGTACAAAACAATCACTTTACTTAAACCCAAAGCTGCAATCTTCTCATCAGGCACAAAGGCTGTTGTACCGAATAATGCAAACGCAACAATTAACGGCCCAATCATGGTGCCGAAAGAATTAATGCCTCCGCCAAGATTAACCCTGCTGGTTCCTGTTGACGGGTCGCCCAATGAAATAGCAAAAGGCTGCGCTGCTGTTTGCTGCAAGGAAAATCCTAATGCAACAATAAAAAGGCCAACCAGCATACCTGTAAATGTATTCGCATTAACTGCAATAATCATAGCAACCGCTCCCAGAGCTGAAAAGAGTAAGCCATAGACAATACTTTTTTTATAACCCCATTTAGCAACAAGGTCTTTACCACCAAATGCTCCATAGGCAAATAACGCAAGGGCGCCTAAATAATATGCGAGGTAAAAAGCAAAGTCTACTAATTGGCTTTGAAACTGATCAAGCTGAAAGTAATGTTTGCAAAAAGGAATAAATACACTATTGCCTGCAGCAATAAAACCCCAAAAGAAAAATACAACAATAAGCGTACTTAAGGCACCGTAGTTAGTTGGTACAAATTTTCCGCTTGTATTTTTTGGAGCAGAGGAAATATTCATCGTTGGTGTGGCCATCGTAATAAGAATTTAAAAATGAAAGTAGGGGAATTTTTTCAAGGTATGAATTTTCATTAATAATTTTTTAATAAGAAAATCATTGTTACTTTGAAGAATATATTTTTTTACGATATGGAAATTATTCATATAAGTGCGGAATGTTATCCTGTTGCTAAAGCCGGTGGTCTCGGTGATGTTGTTGGCGCATTGCCAAAATATCAAAATAGTCTTGGTCACATCGCAAAGGTAGTAATGCCAATGTACCGGACAAGATTCCTGTATGAAAATAGTTTCGAAGTAGTGCACAAAGGCGCCTTCGGCCTTGCCAATTATTGGTTTGATTATACAATAATTAAAGAAGTTAATAATGTTACCGGGTTCGATCTTTACCTTGTTGATATTTATGGAATACTCGATCGTGAAAAAATTTATGGGTACGATGATGATTCACTTCGCTTTACCGCTTTCCAGGTTGCGGTGGTAGATTGGATGAGTAAATGGAAACATCATCCTGACATTGTACACGTACACGACCACCAGGCGGCGTTGATCCCATTTATGATGCAGCATTGTTATGCATACAGGCATCTGTCTTATATCAAAACAATACTTACCATTCATAATGCCCAGTACCAGGGCTGGATGGGATGGGACAAATCAAATTACATTCCCCACTGGGATCCCTGGAAAAGAGGCTTACTGGAATGGGGAGACGCAATTAATCCGCTCGCCAGCGGAATAAAATGCGCGGCAAAAGTCTCAACCGTTAGTCCCGGTTACCTGCAGGAATTGAGGTACGAAGCCAATGGCCTCGAAAAATTATTTGAATACGAAAAAGGGAAATGTTTTGGAATCTTAAACGGCATTGATAACGACGTATGGAATCCTGAAAATGATGTTTACATCGAGGAAAACTTTGGAGTGGAAGATTTCGAAAATAAAAAGGCCGCCAATAAAAAAGTATTGTGCGACCAGTTTAACCTTGACGAAAATAAACCACTCATTGTTTTTATTGGAAGATTGGTTGGAGAGAAAGCGGCCGATCTGTTGCCATCCGCAATAAGCGATTGCATTTACCACATGGAAGGAAGAATGAATTTTTTGATTTTAGGAAGCGGCGAACATTGGGTTGAACAACAACTGCAAAATTTAAGAAGTCATTTCTTCGGTTATTATAATTCACAAATTGGTTATAACGAAAAGTTAAGCCACCAGATGTACGCAGGTGCTGATTTTCTATTAATGCCCAGCAGGGTAGAGCCATGCGGGCTTAACCAGATGTATGCAATGCGATATGGAACGATTCCCATTGTGAGGAACACCGGGGGATTAAAAGATACGGTAAAAGATTTTGGTGATAAAGGTGGATATGGAATTTGTTTTGATAATGCTACAGTTTGGGATATCAGTTATTCAGTTCACCGTGCTATACAATTGTACGACCAACAGGAACGGGTAAACGAAATTAGAAAGCAAATAATGGAGATTGATAATAGCTGGGAAAAGAGCGCCCGGATTTATATCAATCTTTACAATTCGTAGCGAACACAGATTGCTTTGAATTAACTTGATAGAACCTGATGAGAAATTACGGTTGCAACCTTCGCCGGTTATTTTTGAAATAATTATAATACATTTAATAAATCAATTAAAATAACTTTTAACTTCTAAATTTTATACTATGTGGATCAGTAAATCATTAGTTGCAGTAATACTTGGTGGCGGTGCAGGTACAAGGCTTTACCCTTTAACAGCCAGCAGGAGCAAGCCCGCGGTGCCCATTGCAGGAAAATACAGGTTGGTGGATATTCCCATTTCCAACTGCATCAATTCCAACATCAACCGGATGTTTGTGCTTACGCAGTACAACTCTGCCTCGCTGAATAAGCATATAAAAAACACCTACCAGTTTAGTGCTTTCAGTACTGGTTTTGTAGATATTATGGCGGCGGAACAAACCCCGGACAATCCTAAATGGTTCCAGGGCACAGCAGATGCCGTGAGACAATCTTTGCGTCACATTCAAAATAATGAATTTGATCATGTTCTGATTCTCTCCGGCGATCAATTATATCAAATGGACTTTGGAAATATGTTTCGCACACACGAAAAAAATGGTGCAGACATTACCATAGCTACTATTCCGGTTACCGAAAAAGAAGCAACTGAATTCGGTATCTTAAAATCTGACGAAGACCACAAGATCACTTCATTTATAGAAAAGCCCGGATATGATAAACTTCCCGAATGGCTAAGCGATACCGGGGCAACCATGCAAGGACTTGGCAGAAATTACCTAGCCTCCATGGGTATTTATCTTTTTAAACGCGAAGTGCTTTTTGCATTACTAAACGACCAGGTAAAAGAAGCCACCGATTTTGGCAAGGAAATTATACCCCACAGTATAAAAGGTCATAAAGTTTACAGTTACCAGTATGATGGCTACTGGACAGATATTGGAAATATCTCTTCATTCTTCGAAGCCAACCTGGCACTAACCCAGGACATTCCACCATTTAATTTTTTCGACAATGAAAAGAAAGTGTACAGCCGTGCAAGAATGCTTCCTCCCGCAAAAATCAGTGGTTCTACATTAAAAAATACATTGGCTGCTGATGGCTGTATCATTTTTGCTGAGAGAATTGAAAACTGTATTATCGGTATAAGAATGAGGATCGGCTTTGGTACGGTAATCGAAGATTGCTATTTAATGGGAAGTGACTATTACGAAACATTGGAGGAAATGGCTTTTGAGGCTGAAAAAGGAATACCTAAAATAGGCATAGGCGATAACTGTTTTATTAAAAATGCCATTGTTGATAAAAATTGTCGTATAGGCAATAACGTTAGGATCAACGGAGGGGCGCATTTGCCTAACAGCGACCATGATTTATATGTTGTGAAAGATGGTATAGTTGTGGTGAAAAAGAGTGCAATAGTACCAGATGGCTTCACACTTGGATAAATAAATTTTGCTGCTTCTTTAATTGTCG
Source organism: Ginsengibacter sp. (assembly GCF_057362405.1). NCBI lineage: Bacteria > Pseudomonadati > Bacteroidota > Chitinophagia > Chitinophagales > Chitinophagaceae > Ginsengibacter > Ginsengibacter sp. The sequence goes on along the minus strand of NZ_JBMQQG010000154.1, from coordinate 28,167 downwards.
TATTTTTATGAATGTGTAATTATTACACATTCTATTTACTAAACGATTGCTATGGCCTTAACTACAACCGTCAAAAAACCCCTGCTTAGTCTGCCACAGATCATCAACATGAGTGTCGGTTTTTTAGGTATTCAATTTGGTTTTGGATTACAAAATGCCAATGTCAGTCGCATATTTCAGTCGTTGGGGGCCAAAATTGATGATATACCCATTCTATGGATCGCGGCTCCATTAACCGGTCTTATTATGCAACCCGTTATCGGCCATCTAAGCGATAAAACCTGGCATCCGCGGTGGGGAAGGAGAAGGCCATTCTTTCTAATTGGCTCGGTGCTCGCGTCATTGGCCTTGATTGTTTTTCCGAATGTTTGGGCGTTGTGGATGGCAGCTATCATGTTATGGCTCTTAGATGCGTCCATCAATATTTCGATGGAACCATTTAGGGCATTTGTAGGTGACATGCTTCACGATGACCAACGAACTGCCGGCTTTGCTATGCAAAGTTTTTTTATAGGCATTGGCGCCGTTGTCTCTTCAATATTACCCTATTTATTAACGCAGGCTGGCGTTTCCAACGAAGCTGTGGCCGGTGCCATACCAGATTCTGTCAGGTATTCTTTCTATGTAGGCGCTGCCGTATTTTTTCTCACCGTAGCGTATACCGTCTTTACTACCAAAGAATATTCACCAGGGGAATTGAAAAGTTTTGAGACAGCCGAACAGCAGCAGGTAGATCATTCCATTATTACTACCTCGGTTAAAACGTTTTACAGCAAAGGCCTTGTTTGGTTATTTTCAGGATTAATATTAAGCCTTTTAATTTATTACTACAATTCAACTCATATTCAAACTCCGCTCGAAAAAGAACTGTATGTCTTAACATTGTCCATTGCTACTTTTGGCTTGATACAACTATTGGCAGGTTTATTTTGGTCGGGTAAAAATAAAAACGGTCTCGTTGAAGTAGTTAATGATTTATATAAAATGCCCGTAACCATGAAGCAATTAGCAGTTGTGCAGTTCTTCACATGGTTTGCCTTATTTTCGATGTGGATATACGCAACACCAGGATTGGCTCAAAACCTGGCCAATACGACTGATACATCTTCAAAGGCTTATAATGAAGTAGGTAATTGGGTGGGGGTGTTATTTGGATTTTACAATGGATTCTCCGCATTCTTCGCTTTTCTATTACCGGTTCTTGCCAAAAAAACAGGAAGGCCGATGACGCATCTTATTTGTCTTGTTGCCGGTGGACTCGGATTAATATCTTTCTTTTTGTTTAAAGACAAATATTTATTGATCATAAGTATGGCCGGTGTTGGATTGGCCTGGTCTAGTATTTTATCAATGCCATATTCTATGCTTACGGCTGCATTACCTTCCAATAAAATGGGTATTTACATGGGTATCTTTAATTTTTTTATTGTGATCCCACAAATACTGGCCGCGACATTGTTGGGGTTTTTTACGAAACATATATTTAACGGTAATGCTATTTACACAATCGTATTAGGCGGTTGCCTGATGATTGTTGCGGCTCTTTTTACGCTTAGGATTAAGGTAAAATAATTTCATATGAAAAAAGCTGTTTTCCTTTTTATTTGTATTAGCTTTCTTCTTGACTCATTCGCTCAGCAAACACAATACAAATGCTACCCAACCAACTGGTGGGTTGGAATGAAATGGAATAAGATTCAAATCATGGTGCACGGTGACAAAGTTGCCGACCATTTCCCGATGATAAAGATGGGCCCCTCGGGAGTTAAACTGGCAACAGGTGTATATCTGACCAAAATTAATCGCGTTGAAAATCGCAATTATGTTTTTCTTGATCTTACAATAAATGCAGACGCAAAGCCTGGAACATTTTCATTTCCTTTTTTAAAGGATATTAACCTGCAATATGAATTAAAGGTACGCAGGCAAGGTAACGGTATAGCGTATGCGCAAGGTGTTACTTCTAAAGATTTTATTTACCTGATAATGCCTGATCGCTTTAGTGATGGCGATTCAACTAACGATAGGGTTGCGGGAATGAGAGACCAAAGCCTTGGCAGGGATTCCGTTTATTACAGGCACGGGGGCGACCTAAAAGGAATTGAAAATCACCTTGATTACCTGCAGACGCTTGGCATAACTACATTATGGCTAACGCCTGTAATAGAAAATGACATGCCCAATCGCACAGAACACGGGTATGCATTTACAGATCATTATACAATTGATCCAAGGCTCGGTGGGGAAAAAAGTTACCATGAACTTATAAAAGCAGTTCATGACAGGAAGATGAAAATTATCCAGGACGCTGTTTATAATCATGTAGGACTATACCATTTTACCGTTCAGGATATGCCGATGAAAGATTGGCTGCATCAATGGCCTTCCTACACCAACACCAATGCTAAAGACCAAACAGTATTTGACCCTTACGCCAGTGCCATTGATAAAAAGATAATGCAGGATGGATGGTTTACCCGCCAGATGCCGGACCTTAACGAAAGCAATCCTTATGTGGCCAACTTTCTAATTCAACATGCATTATGGACAGTTGAAAATTTTGGAGTTGACGGATGGCGTATTGATACCTATCCTTACAACAACCTAACGTTTATGAATAAGTGCAATAAGGCACTTATGGACGAGTATCCCCATATAACCATGTTTGGCGAAACGTGGGTTCATGGTGTTCCTAACCAAAGTTATTTTGCCCAAAACAATTACACTATTCCATTTAAAAGTAACCTGCAGGCAACGTGTGATTTCCAGGCGTTGTGGGGAATTACGGATGCGATGACCAGGGATTTTGGCTGGACGGATGGTGTAAATAATTTATATACTACACTAGCTCAGGACTTTGTTTATAAAGATCCAACCCGTGAGGTAATCTTTTTAGATAACCACGACATGTCGCGGTTCTTTTCGGTAATTGGTGAAGACGTTGTGAAATATAAATCGGCTATAACCTGGCTACTAACGTGCAGGGGTATCCCGGAAATGTATTATGGAGACGAGATTGGCGTAACTGGTGTTACTTCGCCAAACGACGGACACGTACGACTGGATTTTCCAGGTGGATGGCCTTCTGATTCTTTAAATAAATTTTTAGCTGCCGATCGCAATCCCAGGGAAGAAAGTATCTGGAACTTTTATGCAACCCTTGCCAATTTTCGTAAAACATCATCCGCACTAACAACCGGTAAATTGATGCAGTACGTTCCCGAAAATGGCGTGTACGCCTATTTCAGGTATAGTAGCGAACAAACAATAATGATCGTTATGAACACGGCAAAAGAACAGAAAAATATTGTTCCTTCAAATTATTCTGAGAGAACTAACGGTTTCTCAAAAATGAAAAACATTATAACAGGAGAGATTACAGCTTTGAAAAATTTTTCTATTGATGCCAAAGCTAGTGGTGTCTGGGAGTTGTTGAAATGATGTAAGTTGTTACAACATAAACCCCCAGAGATATCTGGCTTTTTGTTGCCTTTCTTCGTCGTCATCGGGGATCCAATCTTTGAAGCGGTCTTCCAGCGTCGTTTGAAGAAATTTCATATCGTAATTTTTTTTGGCAGTAACCGGCTTAATTAGACTTTCATCAACCCCAGTAACGATAACTTTTGTAGCAATCCATGACGTATACAATCTTGGAATTGTTACTCCCAATATCATTCCGGGTAAACCGTTAATTGAACATGGGCCTCCGGAAATCATAATTTCATCCGTGTAGAAAGCAAATACGTAAACGCTATCAAAAATTACGGCAACTGCTTTTCTGCAGTTAAAGCCGGCAATAACCCGGTTGTCAGCGGTAATTCTCCATCGAAGCTTCGGAATAGTATCTTCAAGATTAATTGAAGTTCCAAAGACAGATTTTTCATTGTCATATTTACCGGTATTGTAATCGTAATACCACACATTATCTTCATCGCCTCTTTTCAGCCAAATCGGTATTTTTTTGGATTCTTCGCTCCAATGATCAAATTTGTAAATGCTTTTGTTATTAGCAAAAGTAAAATTGAAATAGCCCGTCTTAAACTGTGGCAGCTGATCTTTAATCATGTCTTCAAAAGTACCATTGCCCATAGTTTTTTGAATATTCGATTTTACTTCATATTCAATTACTGCTTTACTAATGAATTGTTGGGCATGTACGTTAGCAAAGGAACCTAACAAGGAAAATATAAAATATATTCTGGTTTTCATGACGTGCGTTATTTAAAATTCTATTTTGCTTTTGACGCTTTATTCTTAAAATCCCATTCGAAACCAATCATAAAATATCTTTTTAAACGGTCGTTAGTTACCTGGATGTAAGTGTTGCTGTAAAAACTTCTGTCAATGCCAATATTCTGATTTAAGATATCACGTACTCCTATGTACGCAGTAAATTCATCACTATGAAACGTCCTTTGCAACCTGGCACCCCAAAGGTTTTGGTTAAGATTGGTATTGATTTGAGGCGTTTTCTGCCGTGATAAATACTGAAAATCCGAAATTAAGGACCAAACCTTTTTATAATACACTGTTGCATTTAAAGAGAGTGTATTGGTGTTATAATGAATTTTAGTACTGTTTTGAGATGTCGTGTTTGAATTATAGCTAAATTCATCGCCTATTGAAAAGTCGTATTTCTTTTCTTTAGCCTTGTTTAATTGTCCGTACATGCCAGGTGTTACCGTTTTTGAAAAGCTCTTTTGACTATTGATAATATCGGCGTATTTTGAATAACTCAATCGCGGCCCAAAATAAAATCGTGTATCAATTTTCTTTATTTTAAAATTGAGTCCCCCGTAAAATTGTAAAGAGATATTACCGTTCGTGTTTATGGGCTGTGTAACGGTTTTACCTGAATCAATATTAATCGTTCTTTTATTAGTAATCGAATTGCTCGTTACTGTAACATATAAGCCCTCGTACATGCCGATGTCCTTAAGAAAATTGTAGTTACTATGTGATAAATTAAACTGGTTGGTGAACGATGGTTTTAAATCCGGGTTACCGATGTATTGGTTAAAATAGTCATTGTTGTTTCTTAAAGGTTGTAGTTGATTAATGGTAGGTTGTACCGTTCTTCCGGTATAGTTAAATCTTACGTTGTGGTTGGCTTTGTAAGTATAATTTACATTTGCGGTTGGATAAAAATTTACGTAATTCCTCGTATAATCTTTATTAAATGTGAGGTCCTTTAAATCGAAATTAGTAAAGCCAAACCCCGAGCCGATGTTTATCTTAAGTTTTTTATTAGCAAAGTTTAATCTTGCTGAAGGAATGTTTTGAACAATATTTTGTTTAAACTGGTTGGATAAAGAGTCTACCAATACGTCATACTTGTTTGAAAAAGGAGTATAGCTATACGTAAGCTGGTTATTGGTTCCGTAATTATATGAAAGCTGGTAAGCCAATTCTAATGAATATTCTTTAGATAACGGTTCAGTGTATGCGATTTTTGCAGAAAGGTTAGTCGTGGAAGTGCTATAACTCTTCATCTGGTTCAAATCCTGGCTGCTGGCGGGCGAGCCGTCAAAATATGCCTGGTTAAATGACCTTAAGAAATTGGTTCCTTTATTATTCAAAACATTCCAATCCCCCGAAAAGGTCAACGTTCTCCTGCTTTTATGAAACTTATGCCTGAAAAGAATATTGCCCGATTCAGCGTATTTATCGCTTTTCGTTTGCAAATTACTTTGGCTGGTGTTCTTTAATGTTCCCGTATTTCCGGTAGTTGATGATACGATTGAATCCTTCCTTTCCGTATGATAATAATTATTGTTCGCGGTAATTTTTAATGAATTTGATGTATCAAATTTAATATCGAGGATACCACGTGTTTTGAAATTGTACCGGTCTACAGCGTTTATCTCTGTCGCATCTGAATTTAACACGGAATCACCAAGCTGCGTTTGAGTGAGTGTTTGTTTATGATTCGTGTATTGCTGCCTGTTGAATTTAGGGGAAAAGTTTAAGTTGTATTTATCTTCCCATTTATTACTGTATTGAATGCCTGCATTTGTATTGGTCATGAATCCATTTTGCGGATCAACATAAGCTTCATTGTCATCTACACCTGTCCATTGGAAATTCACATTTCCATCGTCGTCTATATTTGCACTGATATTGTCATTACCCCCATACTTCTGTTCATCCTGCCAGCTAAGGCCATCCTGTCCCGTATTTCCACCTAACAGGAAGCCTGATAATTTTCGTTTGCCCCTAAAAGAACTGAATAATAAATTTCCGTTATACCGGTTTTCATTATTTTGTTGCGTGCCACCTGCAAGGTCTACTTTGCCAAAATATCCATGTTTGGCATTATCTTTTAACCTAAGGTTGATGGTCTTTTGCGTTTTGCCGTCATCTATCCCGGTAAACTCTGCCTGGTCACTTTTTTTATCAAATACCTGCACCTCTTTAACTGCATCCGCTCTTAAGTTTTTTACCGCCATACCCGGGTCGTCGCCAAAAAATTCTTCACCATCAACCAAAACTTTTTCCACCGTCTCACCCATAGCGGTTATTTTGCCATTTTTGTCGACCTGTATACCGGGCAATTTTTTTAATAATTCGCCTACATTAGCATTGGCGCTCACTTTAAAACTATCGGCGGTGTAAACAGTGGTATCTCCTTTAATGCGAAACCCAGACCCTGATTTTACGATTACCTCCTGTAATAATTTAGCCTTTGATAAAAGATTTAATTCAGGAAGCTCAACATCACTTGTTACTTGAACATTATCCAACAAATCCGCAAAATAGGGATGAGTCGTCATTATAATATAGTTGCCATGCTTCACATCGTTAAAGGTAAATTTCCCCGACGCGTCGGTCCTGGTGAATTTATAAAGAATAGAATCCTTTGGCGTAAGTAATGCTACGACAGCGTTGTGCACAGGTTTCTTTTCATCTGCATTAGATACAGAGCCGGTTATTTTTGATGATTGCGCTATTAAACTTAATGTTGCGAAGAACCCTGTAATGAGTAGAATTAGTCTTTTCATAAACGGAAGTTTTTGGGTGGGGCTGCAACTAGAGAAACAAAAATGAATTAATTTATTTGTAATAACTTAAACGCTAATCTTAAATTTACGTTAAACCAAAAATGAGTGTTGATGAGGATTGCATTTAATTTTAAATTATAAATGGCAGAAATAAATTCACAGGCGGAAAAAGTTAATCGAATTAAAATGACAAATCAAAAGAAATACGAAGAAGAATTTTTTGTAGATAGCAGCAAACCTGTATGGAACTATTCTTTTTTTACAAACGAAGATTTGGAAAATTTCAAAAATGGAACACACTATAGTCTGTATAAAAAATTCGGTTCGCACCCGGTAAAAGTTCTGGAAAAGGAGGGATACTATTTTTCTGTTTGGGCACCTAATGCAACTAAGGTAAATGTAATTGGAGATTTTAATAACTGGAATAATGAATCACATCCATTATTTGTGCGATTGGATCGATCGGGTATCTGGGAAGGCTTTATTCCCGGCGTAAATGAATATTCATCTTATAAGTATTATATAGAAGGATTTGAAGGCGCCAAACTGTACAAGGGCGATCCCTATGCAAACTACTGGGAAGTGCGGCCTGGCACAGCTTCCAGAACAGTTAATCTTGCTCATAAATGGAAGGATGACGAATGGATGCAAAAACGAAAGGAGCATAATGATCTTAAGGCTCCGTGGAGTATTTATGAGGTACATCTTGCCAGTTGGATGAGGCCATTTCCTTTCAGCGAAAAATCATTAAACTCCTACAGCGAACAGGCGAAACTGTTAGTACCCTACGTAAAGAAAATGGGGTTTACACATGTTGAGTTAATGCCGGTAATGGAATTTCCTTTCGATGGTAGTTGGGGATACCAGGGAACGGGTTATTTTGCGCCAACCTCACGTTTTGGAATACCCGAAGAATTTATGGAAATGATTGAAGCCTTTCATAAAGAAGATATCGGCGTAATCCTTGATTGGGTTCCTTCTCATTTTCCTTATGATGAATTTGGCCTTTTTATGTTTGATGGTGCACATACGTATGAATATGCCGATATGAGAAAAGGTTTTCACCCTGACTGGAACTCGTACATCTTTAATTATAAAAGAGCAGAGGTAAGGTCATTCCTTATAAGCAGTGCCCGTTTTTGGTTTGATAAATTTCATATTGATGGGATAAGGGTTGATGCAGTAAGTTCTATGCTTAAGTTAAATTATTCTAGAGAAGAAGGGGAGTGGGAACCAAATGAATTTGGCGGTAATGGAAACATTGAGGCGATTGCTTTTATAAAAAATGTAAACGAGATGATATACCGGGATTTCCCGGATGTGCAAACCATTGCTGAAGAATCTACTGACTGGCCGGGAGTTTCAAATCCAACCTTTGCAGATGGCCTTGGTTTTGGCATGAAATGGATGATGGGCTGGATGCACGATACACTGGATTATTTTAAAATGGATCCTTTGTTTCGTAAAGATCACCAGGACAAATTTACTTTCAGCATGATGTATTTTTATGATGAAAATTTCATGCTGCCATTGAGCCACGATGAAGTGGTTCACGGTAAATCTCCCATGATTTATAAAATGCCGGGCGATGAATGGCAAAAATTTGCCAATCTCAGGTTGTTGTATACTTACATGTACACGCATCCGGGAGGTAAATTGCTTTTTATGGGTAATGAATTTGCACAAACCTCCGAATGGAATTACCAGGCAGAGTTGGACTGGCATTTACTCATTCACGAACCACATCAAAAAATGCAGGATTGCGTTGCCGCTCTTAATAGACTTTATACAAGTAATCCTGCTATGTATGAGTGTCAGTTTGATGAAGCAGGTTTTGAATGGATTGATCTCGATCATCGTGATGAATCAGTGATTATATACATGAGGAAGGGGAAGATAAGCGAAGAGAATGTTTTAGTCGTTTTCAATATGACACCGGTAACACGTGAAAATTGGAAAATTAACGTTAGTGGAAAAAAAGAGTGGAATGTAATTTTCAATAGTGATGATAAAAAATATTATGGCGCAGGCCACTACGATGAACAACCAATTGCAACCAAATTGGTGGATAAAAAAAGTAACTTATACGAAATAAACCTTCATCTACCAGCGTTAGCTGCTATAGTACTGCTATGATTGGTATATAATTTGCAAATATTTCCCTATGAAAAACTTCATTCTCATCTTTTTATTTTTTCTTCCCGCGTATTTTGGTTTCTCGCAAAATATGGATAGCGCCCAAATTTATTTTAAGAAAGGAATAGAAGAGAAAAATTCGCGATTGTTTGCATTAGCAGGAAAGGATCTTGACAAAGCAATTGCCTTTAACCCAAATTATACTGAAGCATATATTGAAAGTGGCAATGTAAATCTTGAAATGCGCAAAATGGATCCGGCAATGGCACGATTTACCAAAGCCTACGAACTGGATCCTAACAATAGTGAAATAATTAAACAACTTTCTACTTTGTATTTCAACAACCGGCAATTTCAAAAGGCGATTGATTTAGCTCAGAAGTGCAGCGCCTGTACGGATGCTGACCGAATTATCGGGATGAGTTATTACAATCTTGAAGATTACGGAAAGGCACAAACGCTATTACAAAAAGCTATTGCTAAAAATGATAAAGACGGTGAAGCTGCTTATACGTTAGGTCGCACTTATCTCGAACTGGAAAATGAAAAAAACGCAATTCAACTGTATCAAAAAGCTATCTCGCTGGAACCGGACAGATATGTGTGGATTTATGAGTTAGGACTTATTTATTACAACCAGGAAGATTATAAAAATGCGCTTCAATATTTTAACATGGCTGGCGATAAAGGGTATAACAAAACAAGCGATTATTATGAAAATACAGGCTTTGCCCAATTATACACCGGTGATGTTGAAAACGCAATGAAAACGCTGAACGATTTATTAACCAAGAAGCCCAATAACAAAGAACTTATAAATAATATCGCTTATGCCTTATACGAAACGAAGCGATATGACGGAGCGCTAACTTACTACTCTAAACTGCTTGAACTAAATCCTAACGATGCGCAATCGCTGTTTATGGCAGGAATGATTTTTCAAAAGAAAGGCGAAAAAGAAAAAGGCCAAAAGATCTGTGATAAGGCTATTGCAATGGATCCCTCATTAGCCAAAAACCGGCAGAAAAAAGATGTGCCGATGGGTTTATAGGACAGAACTTCAATTTCAATTCAAAATTTTGCATATCACTTTTATCTCGTAAGTTGAAATTAAGTTGATGTCTATAATCTGTTGAAACCCATTTTATTTAGTTCTATTTTAGTTTCGCGCCAATTTTTCATAATCCCCTAGTAATGTTGTTTTTACGACCTCCTTTTTAAAGGGTTTCTCCTGTTGATAGGCAAGCTTACAATTTATATTTTTAGAGTTGCTAAACCAATAATTCTCATGACTTCAAAATCTGTTACCTATGAAAAAATTATACACATTGATTACATTTCTGGCAATTTCATTTTTTCTGCAAAGAAGTGCTGCACAATGTACCTGTGCCGATGGATCAACACCTGATTCATTATCTTATAGCCAATATTTCGATTCTATCGTAACTACAAACACAACCATTTCGTTTCCACAATTTGATCCCGCAATTGGAACATTAACCTGCTACAAACTTAGCGACACAGTTTCCACCATTGTTAGTTACAATTTGCAAAACAATCTTCCCGATACAACTGTTTACAATTTTGAAACTTTCAGAAGGTCGCAGTTCACCGGGCCAGGAAGTTTTTTTAGCTCTGTTACATCAACTCCAAAAGATTTTGGACCTTATACACTTTCACCGATAGATTCCGCAGGTGACAATGTGGATATAGGCCCGGATACCGTATTCAATAAACAAGCGTATACAAAATATGGCTCATCAAACTCAGCATTTTATGGCACAGGAACTGTCGATTTTAATTATTTAAATACCAGCACTTTTACCATTTTAACGGGCAGTGATAATGCTATTTTTACCCTGAGAGCTTATACCAGGTTAAATGTCACCCTTGTCTACTACTGGTGTCCTTCGTTGGTTTTAGAAACACATTTAACCAATTTTACAGCCTCACTTTTGGATAACTCTGTTATTTTACAATGGAAGGGTAACGGCCGGGCTCCGGGAGATAAATATGAAATTGAAATGAGTGGAGATGGGAAGGAATTCAAAAATTTGGGTGAAGGAATTGCTACAACTTCGGGTAGTCCTTCCAGTTATAAATTGCTTTATACTCCGGATAAAAATTTCATGGGAAATTTATTATTCAGAATTAAGCGAACTAATAAGGATGGCCAAATCTTATATTCTGAAATCCGCACTGTTTCTATTAATAAGTACAATAACACAAAATATTCGTTGTATCCCAACCCATCAATTACGGGCATCCATCTTCAATTTTCAAATAGCGCTGGTGGTGAATACGAGGTAGAATTAATTAATAGTTATGGCCAATCAAATTTTAGGAAGAAGTACTCTTTCACTCAGAATGGAGCATTAAATATTGAATGGCCCAAAAAGCCGGCAGCCGGTATTTATTTTCTTAAAGTAAAAGATTTGAAAAACAATACAGAACAGGTGGAAAGGTTGAAGATTATGTAAATGATATCAGTTGAAAAGATTGTAATAATTTACTGCGTTTTTGATTAATTCTTTATAAGAGTATTAATTCATCATTAGCACATTAACGCTGCGCTGCAAAATATTAAAAGCAATTTCGGCCATCAAATTTTCCTTGTCGAGAGTTGGATTTACTTCCGTTATTTCAAAGCAACAAATTTTGCGGTTCTGCATAAATTTACTTACAAGATCTTCGGCTTCTCTTTCTTTAAGCCCGTTGCTTACTGGCGTTCCGGTACCTTTTGTTATCGACGAATCCAGGCAATCCACGTCAAAGCTTACAAAAATATCCGTGCATTCTGTGAGATATCTCAAAGCCGCTCTAACCACATTTTCCGGGCCTTTCCGTCTTAGTTGGGCGGTGGTGATCACCTTCATTCCGTATTTTTCAATCAAGTGTTTCTCTTCCTTCTCATAATCGCGTAAAGAAATAAAAACAACATCTTCCGGCAAAACTTTGGGGCAGGTCTTTCCTAAATTTTTTAATTGGTCCCATTGCTTTTTAGTTTTTTCATCCGGATCATGAACTTTGCTTTCTTCATTGTCTTCGCCAATTGATGCCGACAGCGGCATTCCATGCATATTTCCCGAAGGCGTCGTATAAGGTGTGTGGAGGTCAGCGTGGGCATCAATCCATATTACACCTAATCGACTGGCAGGTTTTGCAATTTTGATTCCTGCAATCGTTCCTGCAGCAGTACTGTGATCACCACTTAATACTACCGGGAAAAAATTATTCTTAATAGTTTCTTTTACAGACTTCGATACTCTTTCGCACATAATCAATACACCATTCATTCTTTTGGCGTAAGGAGATTGTATAGGTTCAAAAAGTAAATTATTTTCTGTCTCAATTTTTTCTGAAGGAAAGTGAACAAAGAAATTGCTCATAAAATCAAGCGCCGCTATTTTTATCGCGTCGATTCCAAGACTGGCGCCACGGGTGCCTGCCCCAATTTCACTCGGCACTTCAATAAGTTTGATATTCTTCATACATTATTTTTGGCTTCGGTCTTCAATTTTTCAATTTTAAAAATCAAGTTTAGCAAGACGTTTCAACCATTGCCTGCCAGAGCAGACTGCTGACGAAAATGGCCTTAAAAAAAGGCCAGCATATTAAGTGATTCTATGTATCGTTCATCCCGATAAATGACCTTAATTATGGTTCAGCAATTTATTGAGAAATTGCAATCGTAGGTAAGTCGCTATGGTAGGCAAGTTTCTTGGTATGACTTGTCTTAAAGAGCTGGCTGATAAATCCATGCTTTTTCGGAACGGTAATAATCGCATCAATTTCTTTTGCATTAGCAAACTCATTTATACCCTCTAAAAAATCGTAGGCCCTCAAAAAAGAAAATTCGGGGTTATATCCATTAAGTTTTTCTTCCATTGTTTCCTTTTCAATTTTAAATTCATCGGTCAGCTCTATATAGTGGTCGCTATCAACGTTAAGCACCTTCAATTTTGGTTTGAAAAAATCCAATACATTTTTGAGCGAAGAGAAAGGAGTTGTACGGGCAACATCTTTAAAATCGGACACAAAAAGCATATTTTTAATACCGGCAAATTTCGCATCTGGCGGAATAATCATAACAGGAGTACTAATATGTCTTATCACATTAAGTGTATTGGTACCCATAAATACCTGCGAAATTCTTGAACTCCCTGTGATTCCCATAATCACCATATCAACATGATTACTTAATACATATTTAGAGATATTATCAATAAACGAACCTTCTTCTGATTCAACTTTAATTGTTTGATTATCAAATGAATTCAATTTGTTTCCTAAAGCTGTTAATTCGGCATCCGTCACTTTCTTTCTGGAACCTTCATCCTTATCGGTCAGGGTTGCGAAACTGATGCTGCTGTACACGTGGTACAAAATAATTTCAACCCCCGGAGCATCTTTTGTAAGATCAATCGCATATTTAGCAGCGTTTTCTGAAGTAGAAGAAAAATCAACAGGAACTAAAAATGTTTTCATGTGAGATTGTTTTTTGTAAATGTAAATAAAAAGCTGTCTAAAAAAGTGCATAACAAAAAAATCATTTGAAATCTTAAAAATCAAGCTGTGAAAAATCTGTGTATAATTATAAAAGCCAAATCAGCACAACTAACACTTCTTTATACGAGAACCAATATATTTGCGAGCCTGCCCAAACCGTCTTTGTGGCGGGTTAAAAAAAAGATACTGTGAGATTAAAGAGTCTTGAAATTAAAGGTTTTAAAAGTTTTGCTGACAAAACCACACTCAACTTTGATGAAGGAATTACCGGTGTTATTGGCCCAAATGGCTGCGGTAAAAGCAATATCGTTGACAGTATACGCTGGGTAATTGGAGAGCAAAAGATCAGCCAGCTCCGTAGCGAAAACCTCGAGAGCCTGGTATTTAACGGTTCCAAAACACGTAGCGCCAGCGGCCTTGCTGAAGTGAGCCTAACATTTGATAATACACGTAATTTACTACCCACGGAATTTAATACGGTAACGATTACCCGCAAATATTATAAGAACGGTGAAAGTGAGTACCGCCTGAACGATGTTAGCTGCCGCCTGAAAGATATTCATAATCTCTTTATGGACACCGGCGTAAGTACCGATAGCTATGCAATTATTGAACTGGGAATGGTGGATGATATTATTAAAGATAAAGAGAACAGCCGTCGCAGGATGCTTGAACAGGCAGCCGGCATTTCTATCTATAAAACAAGAAAGCGTGAGGCTAAATTAAAACTGGACGCTACAGAACAGGATCTGGCCCGTATTGAAGATCTTCTTTTCGAAATCAATAATCAATTAAAAACATTAGAAAGCCAGGCGAAGAAAGCGGAGAAATATTACGAAATAAAAAAAGATTACCGCGAAATAAGCATAGAGCTCGCAAAAGCAGCGCTGGAAGGTTTTAATATAACCTATAAGGGTTTAAACGAACAGCAGAAAACTGAAACCGATAAAAAAATTCAACTGGAAGCAGAGATTGCAACACAGGAAGCTTCACTCGAAAAAGAGAAAGCCGATTTTATTGAGAAGGAGAAAATATTGCAACAGCAGCAGCATGCTTTCAATGAATTGAATAACACTGTTCGTGAAAGGGAAAATCAAAAAAATCTTAGTTCGCAAAGATTACAATACCTGCAGGAGAGAGAAACCAACCTCAAAGATTTTTTGGAAAAAGCGGAAGGGCAATTGGAAGGAATTGAAGAAAGTATTGTTTTTACAAAACAACAGATTGTTGATGAAGAAATAAAACTAGGTGAACAAAAACAGGAACTCGAATTGCTGAAACTAAATGCAGAGGAAAAGCGCAATGTGTTTGATGACAAACGAACAACTGTAGACAGATTGCGGCAATCGCAAATGAGTTTGCAGCGAAATTATTTTGATGCCGAGAAGAAAGTTGCTGTTGCAGATACTACTATAAATAACCTGCAGCGAACAATTGCCCAGACGGACGAAGAACAAAATCAGCGAAAGGAAATGCTGGAGAAACTGGAAGTAGAAAAAAAGCAAAAAGAAAATGAGCTCGATGAGAAAAAGGCTACCCTGGAGCAATTAAAACAACACAACGCTTTTACAAAAGAACAAATTCTTGAAACGCAGGCTGCGCTTGAAAAACTGAGGAGCGAACTTGCAGAAGAAAATCGCACGCTCGATGCAAGGCAAAATGAACACGATCTTCTCAAAAGCCTTATCGATACAATGGAAGGCTACCCTGAAAGTGTAAAATTCCTGCATAACAATAAGGGATGGAATTATACGGCGCCTATTCTAAGCGATATAATTTATGTGAAAGAAGAATTTCGAACTGCACTTGAAAATGTGCTGGAGCCTTACCTGAATTATTATGTGGTAGAAGATATTAATGAAGGGTTGACAGCGGTTCATTTGTTGGATAATAATAAAAAGGGGAAGGCCAATTTTTTCCTTTTAGATAAGTTGAATGCATATGAGTCAAACAGTCAACACCGGGCATTTGAGGGAGCAATTCCGGCAATGTCGGTTGTTGAGGTAGATGAAAAATATAAACATCTTGCTAACTATCTTTTGGGAAATGTTTTTATAGCCGAAAATGAAGAAGCCTTGCAAAATGCTAACGGTCATGTGGTACTCGAAAAGAATGGCAAATATGTGAAAGGAAAATATTCCCTCACTGGCGGAAGTGTGGGACTGTTTGAAGGAAAGAAAATTGGTCGGGCAAAAAACCTGGAAAAACTGGCAGAGAAAATAACGATTCAGCAGCAAAAAGTTACGGCGCTAAAAGCGATAATAAATCAAAAATCCAATGAGGTAATTGCCTTCAACGAACAACTAAAAGAAAATACTATACAACAAACACAACAAATTATAAATGAATTAATTAATACTTCGTTTTCCATCCAGAATAAAATGGAAAACCTAACGCATCAATACTCATTGGCTGCCAGACGTTCGGAGGAATTGAGCAGCCAGTTGGAACAAAATCACCTGGCTATAAATGAAACGAGATTGTTGCTGGAATCGCTCACGGGCGAAGTTGAAAAATTAGATGCGACAATGAAAATTGCGGCGGAAGAATTTATGAATGCGGAAAATGAATTCAATGCGATAAACGGCTTGTACAACGAGAATAACCTGTTGCTTGCAAGGCAGCAAAATAAATTAAATTCATTGCAGCAGGAACTGGTATTTAAGACCAACCAGTTTAACGATTTATCTGCGCAGCGTGAATCAAGCAACCTTCAGTTGAAAGAAGCCAGTGAAAATATTGCCATTACCGGCGACGAGTTAAAACAACATGAAGAAGCTGTTATTTCATTATTAAAAAATAAAGAGGCAGAAGAAAAGAAACTCAACGAAGCTGACCAGGCATATTATAATCTAAGAAATGAGCTGAACGAAAAAGAAAGTGAATTACGTCACAAACAAAAGGCAAAGGAACAAACTGATTATTTGCTCAATGAGATAAAGGATAAACTGAACGAATTGAAATTGCATCTCGCCGGTATGAAAGAAAGGCTGCATGTAGAATTCAGAGTTGATCTTGATGCCATTTTGGATGAAGAAAGAACGACAGAGACGCCGCTTGAAGATTTACAGGAGAAGAGTGATCGCATGAAAAAGCGCCTTGAAAATATGGGCGAAATAAATCCAACCGCAATTGAGGCTTTTACCGAAATGAAAAAACGTTATGAATTTATTGTAGAACAGAAGAATGACCTGGTAAATGCAAAAGATTCGCTTATGCAAACAATACAGGAAGTTGAAATAACAGCCAACAAACTTTTTCTCGAAACATTTAATAAGGTAAGAGAGAATTTCCAAAACGTTTTCCAGGCTTTGTTTACTGAAGATGATACGGCGGATATGGTTTTGGAAAATCCCGAAAATCTAGCTGAGACAGCGATTGATATAGTCGCTAAACCAAAAGGCAAACGACCAACCAGTATTACCCAATTAAGCGGTGGAGAAAAAACCCTTACCGCAATTGCACTTCTTTTTGCCATCTATCTTATTAAACCTGCGCCGTTTTGTATTTTGGATGAAGTGGATGCTCCCCTTGATGATGCGAACGTGGGTAAGTTCACCCAAATGATTCGTAAGTTCAGTAAAGAATCCCAGTTCATTATTGTGACACATAACAAAATGACAATGGCTTCTGTCGATGTTATTTACGGAGTTACCATGCAGGAGGCGGGCGTTAGCCGTCTTGTTCCTGTTGATTTCAGAGGGTTGGAACATCAGTTGGGGAATTAGATATTTGTTTCATTTCAATCCAAACTCAAATACTTACTTTAGCGTTAGTGATCAATTGCGTCTGTATGATAATGTCTTTTGGTAATTCCGAGACTCAAGAAATTTGGAATGGTAAGAGGGTTAAAAAAATTACCAAATGAAATCCAAACTATTGGAAAGCGAAAACTCAGAATGCTAAATAACTCAATAGATTTGACAGATTTGCGGGTACCTCCATCGAACAGATTGGAAAAATTATCCGGTAAAATGAAAGACTTTTACAGCATTCGTGTTAATGATCAATGGCGAATTATCTTTATGTGGAAGTCAGGCAATGCCTTTGCTGTAGAAATTATTGACTATCATTAATACTTTATAACATGACAAAAATTAAAAATATCCACCCAGGTGAAATTTTACTAGAAGAATTTTTAACTCCATTAAATATTTCTGCTTATAAATTGGCTAAGGATATTGAAATTCCTCAAACAAGAGTTTCTCAAATTATCAAAGGCAACCGCAGAATTACTGCTGACACCGCTTTGAGGTTAAGTAAATACTTTGGCAATTCTGCAAAATTTTGGCTGGGTTTACAGGATGATTTTGATATTGAAGAACAACTGTTCGTGAAAGGCTCATCCATAAAGTCAATTAAGACATTCAAAGAGAAAGTTGCCTGATATAATTCAGGTGACGAAAGAATTACTTCCCATTTGCATGAAGTTTCGGAAATCTCTCCTTTAGAGAAATTCAGAAGCGCATCAACTTTGCAATATTCCCTTTCCCACCTGCAAAAAAAGCACTCTTTCCATCCTTCGCTTTTCTACAAACATTAAAGCTTTCTTTGGAAATCCATTTCCACGTGTGCCCGTCATCGTTAGAAATGTCAACTCCGTTAATCCCGCAGGTGATCCATTGTTTTTTATGAAGATATTCCACGCAACTTCTGTAACCATGCGGCGGGTCTTTTGGATAAACCCAGGATTTGCCAGCATCGTTGCTGACAACACAATTCTTAAAAGTTGAATCCGGTGTATTAAAATCGCCACCAACAACAATGAAGGTTTTTTTACTTTTTATTGCAATAGAATTTGCGCCAGCGGTTTCTCTTCCTTGTAATATGGGGAGATCAATTATTTTATCTTTTATAAATAATCGTGAATGCAAACCTCCGGTTACGAAGCATGAGGCATCGTTTCCGAACTTTCTTATGTTGGTTCCGCTCGCAGCAAAACAGGCTTCGCCGCTGTCCGCAACCGGGTATTTATCTTCAGGAATCGTTTGCCAGGTATTGCCACCATTAAAAGTTCTTGCAATAAAAAACTTCCCATTAATGGGATCGCCTATAACAATGCCGCTTTGTTCATTCCAGAATTCCATGGCATCGAGAAACATTCCTTTAGTTTTATTTTCATAAACGAGCTTCCATGTTTGGCCGCCATCAATGGTTCTTAAAATATAAGCTGGCGAATCAACACCCATTATTACGGCAATGTTTTCATCGAAGGCTTCAATATCTCTAAAGTCTGTTTTTTCAAAACCTTGCACCTGTATCCATTTCCAGGTGTTACCGCTGTCAATTGATTTTCCAATCATTCCATTACTGCCACTTGCCCAAATTATTTTATCGTTTACAACACTCAATCCTCTAATAGAAGTATTTGTACCTGTGTTTACAATTTTTATTTCCTGCGCCTGGGCGGTAATGCAAATGAGTGCCAGGAAAACAAAAATACATCTCATAATAATCTTTGAATTAGTATCGCAAAGAACGCAAAGAAAAACGCAAAGAGCATAAAGTTTTTTCTTAGCATTCCGTGCGGCAACTTAGCGTCTTTTGCGATCCCTGGCATCCAGATGCTTAATGAGCTAACAGTACAAGTGAGTGACACAACTGGGATGCCCAAAGAACTAATGCTGGTAAACAAAATAAATTTCTTAATTCGCACCGCTTAATTACATTTGAGCCATGAGCTATAATTATCTCCCGCTTGATAAGAGTGAACTTACTTTTCAACAGGTAAAATATTTTCTCAAGTACAAACAAATGGTTTCAATAACTTTTGCAGCTCACGAAGCCGTTTTGAAATGCAGGGTATACCTTGATAAAAAACTGGAAGAGTCTGATGAGCTTTTTTATGGGATTAATACCGGCTTTGGTTTTTTGCAAAATGTACAGATAGACAAAAAACAACTACGCACTTTACAGAATAATTTATTGCTTTCCCACGCATGCGGCATGGGAGAGGAAGTGCCTGAAGAAATCGTAAAATTAATGATGATGCTTAAAATAAAATCGTTGAGCTATGGATATTCCGGCATCGGTATTGAAGTAGTAAAACGATTGATGGATATGCATAACAACGATGTGCTGCCGGTAATTTACACCCAGGGATCACTCGGCGCTTCGGGAGATTTAGCTCCGTTAAGTCATCTGTGCGTTCCTTTAATAGGTGCGGGCGAAGTGAGATGCAAGGGAGAAAAAATGAGTGCCACGGTAGCTTTGGAAAAATTTGGGTGGCAGCCAATTGAACTTCAAAGTAAAGAAGGGTTGGCTCTTATCAACGGCACGCAATTTATGAGCGCCTATGGAATGTGCAGTCTTATAAAATCGGAAAAATTATTGCAATGGGCAGATGTTATTGCTGCGATTTCTCTCGATGCATTTGATGGAAATATTGATTCATTAAATGAAAGGTTGCATTCGATCCGTGATCATATCGGCCAGGTATCAGTTGCTGCCAACATAAGAAAATTATTAGAAGGAAGTGAAATAGCAGCCCATCAAAAAACAAAATCGCAGGATCCCTATTCGTTCCGTTGTATACCACAAGTTCATGGTGCAACGCACGATACTTTTAATTTTATACTGAATACCTTTTTAAAGGAAATAAATTCTGTAACTGATAATCCAAATATTTTTCCAGATGAAGATTTAATATTAAGCGGCGGAAATTTTCACGGGCAGCCATTGGCGTTAGGTTTGGATTATTTGGCGATTGCAATGAGTGAGCTTGCCAATATTTCGGAAAGGCGAATTTATCAATTGTTAAGCGGGCAAAGAAATCT
The DNA here is from genome assembly GCF_057362405.1 of Ginsengibacter sp. Classification (NCBI taxonomy): domain Bacteria; kingdom Pseudomonadati; phylum Bacteroidota; class Chitinophagia; order Chitinophagales; family Chitinophagaceae; genus Ginsengibacter; species Ginsengibacter sp. The sequence goes on along the minus strand of NZ_JBMQQG010000154.1, from coordinate 7,745 downwards.
GCCTTTATTCCTCGTGAAAAATCCGGGGCTTAATTCCGGGTTAATGATACCGCAATATACGGCTGCCGGTATTGTGAGTGAGAATAAACAATTGTGTACACCAGCTTCTGTTGATTCTATTTCATCATCTAACAACCAGGAAGATCATGTAAGCATGGGAGCCAATGCGGCCACGAAATGTTTGCGTGTAGTCGACAACGTTGAAAAGGTTTTAGCGATAGAACTATTATCGGCAGTGCAGGCGATGGAATATAGAAGACCGATGAAATCGTCCCTGGTACTTGAAGAAATCATTACTGTATTTCGTGAAAAAATTTCCTTTAATGTGGCTGATCGATTTTTACATGATGATATGTTGGAAGCGGTTGATTTTATCAGGAGTTATGAGTTGTAAGAAGGTAGCATGATTCTTTACTTTTTATTATTTAGAGATTGTCATGCTGAGCAGTTTACCCTGGGGAACGAAGGGAGGCCTCGTCGGTGTAAGCGTCGCAACAGCAAAAAATAATAATGTGAAGTTGTCCCACAATTATTCAGTTTATATTGTTGAATGCCGCGATGGTTCTTATTATGTGGGCGTTACCAATGATCTGGATAGAAGATTATGGGAACATAACACGGGTTTTAACATTGAATGTTACACTTATTCAAGACGACCCGTGAAATTAAAATACTATGAAACAACTCATGATGTTAAACAAACAATTTTGCGAGAGAAACAATTAAAAGTTTGGTCAAGAAAAAAGAAAGAAGCGTTGTTTATTGAAGACTGGAATGAACTAATAAGATTGTCAAAAACAAAGCAGAAAGTTTCTGCAAGTGGCCCTTCGACAAGCTCAGGGTGACAAAGTAGGTGACTTTGAAAGAGGAGTTTAGTAGCTTACGAATTAGCCGTCAACGTTTTTAATTTTGCTGGATAGATGCCTCTTCTTTCGCCATATTTAGAATTGTCATGCTGAGCTTGTCGAAGCATCGCCAGTAGAAACATCAAACATTAATGTATAAATTCCTAAATGAAATAAAATGGTTCAGTCAACATACGATCCAGTAAAATATAAAACCCCAACTGGCACTCAACTAAGTTGTAAAGGCTGGGTACAGGAAGCTGCCTTGCGAATGTTATTAAACAATTTAAATCCAGATGTTGCTGAAAAGCCGGATGAATTAATTGTCTATGGCGGCCGTGGCAAAGCAGCCAGAAATTTTGAAAGCCTTGATCTTATTATAAAAGCATTGAGAGATTTGGAAAACGATGAATCACTTTTAATACAAAGTGGTAAGCCGGTTGGCATTATGAAAACACATAGCAATGCTCCCCGTATTCTGATTTCAAATTCACAACTGGTTCCAAAATGGGCAACCTGGGAACACTTTGATGAACTGGAAAAAAAAGGATTGATGATGTTTGGTCAAATGACTGCAGGTTCATGGATCTACATCGGAAGCCAGGGAATAGTCCAGGGAACTTATGAGACATTTGGAGCAGTTGCAAAGAAACATTTTAATGGTACGTTGAAAGGCACCTTGAGTGTTACTGCCGGACTGGGCGGAATGGGTGGCGCACAACCCCTTTCCGTAACGATGAATGAAGGTGTCTGCCTGGCCGCTGAAGTGGAAAAATGGCGGATAGATAAGCGGCTGGAGACAAGATACCTTGATGAAATGGCAGACAATATAGAAGAAGGTATTAATAAGGCCATTCGCGCTAAAGAAGAAGGAAAGGCGCTAAGCATCGGCGTGCATTGCAACGCAGTAGAATTGTTGGGAAGACTTATTGAAAGAAATATACCTGTTGATATTCTTACAGATCAAACATCTGCTCATGATCCGCTCGTCGGCTACGTGCCACATACACTTACTACAGAAGCAGCTACTGTTCTCCGTGAGTCTAATCCCGAAAAATATATTTCTCTTGCTTATGATAGCATGAAGCTACATGTAGAATTGATGCTTGAGTTGCAAAACCGTGGAGCTATTACCTTTGATTACGGCAACAACTTACGGGCAAGGGCATACGAAGCGGGGTTGAAGAATGCATTTGGTTTCCCGGGTTTTGTTCCTGCTTATATCCGGCCATTGTTTTGTGAAGGAAAAGGGCCTTTCAGGTGGGCAGCATTGAGCGGCGATCCAAATGATATTGCTGTTACAGATGAGATAATGATCAATCTGTTTCCGGAAAATGAAGGCATGATCCGCTGGATAAAAATGGCGCAACAGAAAATCGCCTTCCAGGGATTGCCGGCACGTATTTGCTGGATAGGGCAGGGCGACAGAGAAAAAGCCGGACTCGCTTTTAATGAACTCGTGAGAACCGGAAAAGTAAATGCACCTATTGTTATTGGAAGGGATCACTTAGATACCGGTTCTGTTGCAAGTCCCAATCGCGAGACCGAAGCTATGCTTGATGGAAGTGATGCCGTCGCAGACTGGCCCGTTTTGAATGCTTTGGTAAATACCGCCGGCGGTGCCAGTTGGGTAAGTTTCCACCATGGTGGTGGAGTAGGCATGGGTTACAGCATTCATGCAGGCATGGTGATCGTTGCAGATGGCACCGATGAAGCTGCGTCTAAGCTTAGCCGTGTGTTACGTAACGATCCGGGCCTTGGCGTGATTCGCCATGCCGATGCGGGATACGATGTTGCAAAAGATTATGCAAGAAAATTTGGATTGGATATTAAGCAAAGGTTGTCCTGAAATAATATTTCTAAATAATCCTGAATTTCAAATAAATAGTCTCACTTTTATAAATTCTTATCGAAACACATGAAACCATTAAAGACAATATTAATCCTTGCAATGCTTCAAACATTATTTTCTGTTTCAACTTCTGCGCAGCAAAAACAATTTAAAGCGCTGTTGGTAACAACTACAAGAGGATGGCATCACGAATCAATTCATGCGGGCGTATTAGCCCTACAGGATATGGGAATAAAGAATTTTTTTGATGTGGTGTTGTGGGAAGATCCGAATGGATTTACCGATAAATACCTTGAGCAATTCCAGGTTGTTATCTTTTTATGTACCACCGGTGATATTTTTGATTCGGCACAGCAGAAAGTAATGGAACGTTTTATTGAATCAGGTAAAGGATTCGTTGGTATTCATAGTGCCTCCGATACAGAATATGACTGGGACTGGTACACGAAACTCGTTGGCAGGATGTTTCATATTCATCCCGTAATTCAGACTGCACGATTGAATGTACTTGACACATCGTTTCCAGGCTTGCAAGGTTTTGCAGGACAAAAATTACGGACGGATGAATGGTATCAATTTGGCCCGGAAAAAATTACCGGACTCAATTATATACTTGCTGTAGATGAATCCAGTTACAATCCAAAAGCAGATTGGGGAACCAAAAAAGGAGAGGGGATGGGCAAGTTTCATCCTATAGCCTGGTACCACAATTATGATGGTGGCCGTTCTTTCTACACAGCCCTCGGCCACATGCCTTCAGACTTTAGTGACCCAGCATTTTTAAACCATGTATTTGCAGGAATTTTTTGGGCTGCCACCGGAAAGAAATGATGCAGATATTTCAATTAGAGAAGTTATCGTACCCAATACCAGATAATTCCGGGATTTTGCATACAGCCTTCTACACCACAACCTGCCGCAATCCATGGAGCGGGCGTCCAACCTGATTGAGAAATCAAAGTTCCCCACCAACTGCCGCCACTACATAAACTACTTGTTGTGATATAGCCACTGCAATTAGAATACCATGGCATTATTTGTTCAATTCCCCCGTCATTATATGTCCAGGTCCCAAACTTGGTGTCGATAGTAATATTAGTTTGCGTGTTGTCTCCTTTCAGGAAAGTGTAGGCGCCGTTAGCAGTCCATATGGCACCATTGCTTCTTCGGGAGTTTGCGTCAATCATATATTGAAAGCCACTTGCGCTTCTCTTAATATAATCTGCCCAGCAGATAATTGAATAATTTGAATTGATACTTGGCGAAGTAGTGTTGAGCGAAATGGCATTTGCATAAGTCCAGCCTGCATTACTTGCATTGCACATGATCAGCGTCCAACCGCCACCGTCAGTAGTCATATCTGCATAAATTTGAAACGGTGTTCCTCCATTAATATTTGGATTTTTAATCCAGTAATAACCATCGGCTGAAGAAGGATATGCCTGCTTAATCGCGTAAGCGCTGCTGGAGGCTTTTAATGCAGAAGTACCGTCATAAATAAGTGGAGCGCCATTTACCCAGTTGCTGGTAGTTCCGCCAAGGGCGAAGTTATTCAGCGTCCCGGTATAGGTGTTACTTGTTTTGTCAGCAAGAGAAGTAATACCGGTATTATTGCCACCGGCCGTTCCCTGGTTAAAGTTATAATAAGCCACTAACCCTGATTCGTTACCGGTTAGTTCTGTATTCATTGATGCTTGAATTTCGGCTTGCGTTTTCGCAGTATTCCAAATGCGCAATTCATCAAAAATTGCATTTGCATAAGGATCACTCCAATTACTTTTTCCAATATAGCAGTAGTTCCTTACAATATTAACTGGTGTTGAAAATGTTGAGGTGCCTGCCGCAACGCCATTGATATAAATAGTAGCCGTATTTCCACTAAGTGTGGCAGCAACGTGGGACCACTGATTGAGTGGGAGTGTTTGATTTGCCTGGAACTGGTTACCTTCTACATAAAACCCAGGTGCGCCACTAGTACCATAAGTGTACGCCAGTAAAACATTATCACTCCCGGCTCCATTTCCGAAATCAGTTATCCTGGCCCAATTCGCAAAACTTTTAGGATACACCCAACATTCAATTGTAAAATCTCCACTGAAATAAACTGCCGGCGGCAATGATACGTAATCGTTGGTTCCATCAAAATCTAGTGCGTTGGTAACGCCGTTATTTATCGGGGAGAACGGCGCTCCATTCTTAGTTAGGCCGGAAATTCCAATCGCACCATTTTTGTTAACATAAGTTGACGCTGCGTTTGTTGGTTGCCCATTTTTTGTAATGCCTTGAGCTACCAAAAAATTTGTAACAGAAATAGACAGCAGGAGAAAAAGAAATTGTTTCATGTTACACGATTAATAATAGTAATCAAATTGAATTCTGTCAGATGCGGTTAGCGAATAGGCGCCATTGTTAGCCGCGTTATAAGTTAACGTACTGCCGGTGATACTATATGCAGTATTGCTAATTCTAATGCCATTAATATACATTTTTACCTTGCTGTTTACTGATGGTGTTTGAGTTAAGGTAAAGCTTGTTTGAGATGCCGTAGCCGAAAATTCATCAGCAACTTCTCTTACCAAAACATTAGACCATGCTACCGTTCCGCTACCGTTCGTTGTAAGTGCTTGCCCGTTGGTGCCATCAGTATTTGGATAAGTAACTGTACCGGTAGTAAGTTTGCCGTTTGTATTTACAGATGTAACGCTTGTATTTCCGAGTTGAATTTTATTACTTGCATTCACTACAGCGCCGTAACCTATCGCGGTCGCATTGTTTACAGTTCCTAAAGACACATTTGAATTGGAACCAATGGAAGTGTTCTGCGAACCAGAGGTTACAGAGCCACCTGCCGATGAACCTACAGCGGTATTATCATTGCCTATTGAACTTATTAAAGACTGTTGTCCGATACCTGTATTACGAACGCCTGTTGTGAGCGACAACATTGCTTCAGCTCCTACAGAAGTATTAGCATTACCAGTCGTCAGGCTAACCAAATTCGAGTATCCCAGACTTGTGTTATTATCGAAAGAGCTACCACTATAATTTTGCATGGCACCATAACCCACCGCAGTGTTTCGGGTACCCGTTCCTGAACCAAGAGCCGAATTTCCTATTGCAGTATTCTGGCCATTTTGCCCGGCGCCTAGCCCGATGTTTAGTCCATTTACTTTTATATCTGATCCAAACGTTGCGGATGTGCCTGTCAGCGCTCCACTTAATGTACCACCTGCTAACGGAAGGTAAGTAGATGAAACTGAAATACTAGTTTGGTAAGGTGCGAGCATCGCAGCTGTATCAGCAATGTTTAGTTTGTTGCCTTCAGCGTTTGTTGCTCTTGTAGTTTCATTATTTAAATTAGTGGTCAATGTGGCATCGCCGTTAGTACGATCAGCAACCTCTGTATTGAGGTGAGTAGTTAACGTGTCTTCGGCGTTAGTTGCTCTTGTAATTTCATTTGCCAGAGCAGTAGAGCTTCGTGTTGAAGCGGCGTCCACATAGGCTTTTACAGATTTTACGCTGGGGTATTTTGTATCGGAAGAACCATCGATTGTAAGATCGGTGCTCTTATTGGCAACATCTTCTTTAGTTGCTTCGGCAGTGGTTGCTCTTGTAACTTCTGTTGAAAGGTCTGTAGTTAAAGTGCCTTCCGCGTTTGTTGCTCTGGTAGTTTCATTATTTAAATTGGTTGTCATTGTTGCATCGGCGTTAGTACGATCGGTAACTTCTGTATTCAGGTGAGTAGTTAAAGTATCTTCTGCATTGGTTGCTCTTGTTATTTCATTAGCCAAAGCTGTAGAGCTTCCTGTTGAAGCGGCATCTACATAATCCTTCACAGATTTTACGCTCGGGTATTTTGTATCAGAAGAACCATCGGTTGTAACATCTGTACTTTTATCAGCAACATCTTCTTTAGTTGCTTCGGCAGTAGTGGCTCTCGTAACTTCTGTTGAAAGGTCAGTGGTTAAAGCGCCTTCAACGTTGGTTGCTCTTGTAACTTCATTATTTAAATTCGTGGTTATTGTTGCATCTCCGTTAGTACGATCTGTTACTTCTGTATTCAGATTGGTGGTTAATGTATTCTCACCGTTTGACGCCCTTGTTGTTTCATTAGCCAGGTTTGTTTTAATAGAATCATCTGTATTTATACGGTTGATTATTTCATTGGCCAAAGCCGTAGAACTTCCTGTTGAAGCAGCATCTACGTAAGTCTTTACCGATTTTACACTTGGATATTTGGTATCGGAAGAACCATCGGTTGCAATATCTGTGCTTTTGTTGGCAACGTCTTCTTTGGTTGCTTCGGCAGTTGTTGCTCTTATAACTTCTGTTGAAAGATCAGTGGTTAAAGTTCCTTCAGCGTTTGTTGCTCTTGTTACTTCAGTATTTAAATTAGTTGTTATTGCAGCATCACCGTTAGTTCGATCTGTAACTTCTGTATTCAGGTGAGTAGTTATAGTATCTTCTGCATTGGTAGCCCTTGTTATTTCATTTGCTAAAGCAGTAGAACTTCCTGTTGAAGCGGCATCCACATAATCTTTTACTGATTTTACACTTGGGTATTTGGTATCGGAAGAACCATCGCTTGTAACATCAGTACTCTTATTGGCAACATCTTCTTTGGTTGCTTCAGCAGTGGTTGCTCTTGTAACTTCTGTTGAAAGGTCAGTAGTTAAAGTGCCTTCCGCGTTTGTTGCCCTGGTAGTTTCATTATTTAAATTAGTGATCAATGTGGCATCACCGTTAGTACGATCGGTAACTTCTGTATTAAGATGAGTAGTCAAAGTGTCTTCAGCATTGGTTGCTCTTGTAATTTCATTCGCCAAAGCAGTTGAACTTCCAGTTGAAGCGGCATCTACATAATCTTTTACAGATTTTACACTTGGGTATTTTGTATCGGAAGAACCATCGGTTGTAACGTCAGTGCTTTTGTTAGCAACATCTTCTTTGGTTGCTTCTGCAGTTGTTGCTCTGGTAACTTCTGTTGAAAGGTCAGTAGTTAAAGTGCCTTCAGCGTTTGTTGCTCTTGTTGTTTCATTATTTAAATT
>NZ_JBMQQG010000153.1:0-32688 GCF_057362405.1 Ginsengibacter sp. | reverse complement strand
AATAAATTACAACGGAAGAAAAACATCACGAGGATTCAGGCAGGATCGCACAAAAGTTGCGGGCCGTCTGTATTATGAAGTTTATTATGAAAAGGATAAAATGAAGAAAATCGGCAACACTGAAAAATGCTATTAAGACCGAAGGTATTTCGAGGAAGAGTTGAAACGAAGTTGAAGAAATAAACTACCCTGTGAACAAACGGAAGGGCTCCTTTAGCGGACCTTTCCCTTGAATGAATAGCTAAATGTTACCCAATCGGGAAATCAGGGGACGGTTCGGAATTTATGGCGAACCCTTATTGTTGCTCAACTCTTTGGATGTTGCCAGTTTTTCAAAAGTTCATCCCGGGTTTCAACTATTTGGTGAACATCTTATCTGAAACATGCTTATCATGCCCGTAAATATCATCCCGAAAATTAAGTTGACCATTTTGGTCTACCCATGTCGTATAGTATGTTATAAAGACCGGAACAGGATTTTTAATATGAACAGTTTTTTCTTCATGGCCGTTCATTGCCTCGTGAATTTTTTCAGGAGTCCATACCGAATCATTTATTAAAAGATAATCGGCAAGTTTTTCAGGGTCTTTGAGCCGTATACATCCATGACTGAAGGCACGAACATTATTATTAAATAAGTTTTTAGCAGGTGTGTCATGAAAATAAATATTAAAATTATTAGGAAATAAAAATTTCACTTTGCCAAGTGAATTTTTGTCGCCTGGCTTTTGCTTTATTACAGGTAGTTCATGAAGATGGCCAGTTATTTCCATGTCATTTTTTTTAAGGTAATTTTTATCTTTTTTTAGGGAAGGGATTATTTCTTTTTTTACAATGCTTTCAGGAACATTCCAAAAAGGAGAGAAGACAATGGTAGTTAACCTGTCAGAAAATACTGTTGTATTTTGTCCATCTCTGCCTACAATTACAGGCATGTCAAATACTTTATTTTTACCATCGTATACAACCAGTTTAAATTCAGGAATATTTACCATGATTAATTGGGCGGCAGGCTTCTGAGGCAACCACCTCATACGGTTCATGTTAATTAATATCTGCTTTATCCTTTCTGTTACCGGCACATTCATTTCTTTTAAAGTGGCAGAGGTAATTATTCCATTTTGTGTAAGACCAAACCTCGATTGAAAATTTTTAACAGCCTTAATAATTGCATCATCATATAATGTCGATGAATCGGGTTTGGTAAAATCACCGGTAATAGTTAAAATTTTTTTAAGCACAATTACATCCTTAGATTTATGATCCTTTTTTATTTTTCTTATAGGCTCAGGAACAGATGGCCATCCGCCTTGTTTCGCTATTTCTATATATTTTTTAAGCTGAAGTGACAAGTCATTATAAGATTGGTTAACATCTGAAAAATATTTATTGTCCTTGTGCTTTTTATTCAATAATGAGTCAGAAAGATAAATCGGATCTTGTTTTTTAATAGGGATAAACCGTTCCATCTCTTTTCTTTTTACATATCCTTTTTCATAATTATCTCTCGTAAATGCTATAAAATTTTCTGTCAACATTAATTCGTCGTTAATGAAAGCTTCGTCATTGCCGTCAACTACAAGACTATCATTACTCATAAGATCGTTCATCTTTACCTTCAGTGTCTTTAAAGATTTTGTACTATCACCCTCATAATTGCTGAAACTCCAGAATCCAAAAGCCTGCTCTGTCAAACCATCTGAAGAAAACCAGGCAAACTCATAATTGCGGGCATTATAAAAACTTCGCATATAAATTGCGAGGGAATCAGGAATATTATTCTTCACGATAAAAGCTTCCAGCTTCGAGCTATCGAGAAATAAGTCGTTGTATGCATTTTCTTTGTTAACGCTATAATCCCTGCTGGTAATTTTTTTTTCCTGTTTCGGATGATTCTCCGTTACATTTTGTTCTTTTTTATTATCGCCGCCGTTACGCTGATTAGAATTATTTGTACATGAAATAATTAAAATAACGATTGCAAAACACCAAACAAATTTTTTTTTCATATTCACATACTTCGGTTAAACAAGACATATTTAAAGGAGAACTATTTTACTCAACCTTTAATCTCCGTTTGGAATGTGTAAGCGTATCTCTTGGAACCGTTAAGCAATTCGCAATCCTTTGTTGTTTGTAGGCTTGCCACCATTGTAATGAGCCTATACGTCCATATTTTTATCAGTTACCCGTTGACTAACTAGTAACTCAACTTCAGAATATATTTGAAATATAAAACACTGCCATCTTACGCCTATTCTCTACAATTAAATTGTACATTCACACAGCTTCCAATTTTTCACTCACTTAATTATTACGATTTCAAAATATTCAATTTTTATGCGCTAATTCTTTCCAATTTTTTTCATGTACGGCAACGCCAAATTTCCTGGCCGCTTTTTTAATATTTTCAAAAGCTTCTTTTCGTTCCTCATCGGTTACATCTTCAACCTGGTCAAACCTCGCCATTGCGTTGCGGACGTGCGATGCATCAGAAAGAGGTTCTTTGCGTTTTTTTGGGAACGCAAATTGAGTATCAGAAAGCTTATCTTTTGCGGCAGTATCCAGTTTGCCGTGTGCTGCTTGAGTCTTCTTTGTTGTTTTTACTGACATTGTAATTGTTTAAAGTTATTTACAATATGAACTTAATATTTCTAACATATTTCATGCCGCAAAAATCGACTTGCGAGCCAACCCATAATAAATTTGTATCCATATAATTCAATATTCATGGCAAACTTCTTGTGTTGCTTTCAAAAAAAATAATCATGAGCACAGGAACTAAAAACAAAACGAGCCCTGCCGCTTTCGGAGGAAATGAGGTGAAGAAAGAACCTGCAGGAAAAGATAAAAAAAACAGGAACAACACCGGGTATGGAAAAGGGAGCACGAGGAAAAATGTTTCCAGGCATCCAACCACTGAGCCTAACCCTGAAGGCTAATCGAAGTAACCTTCGTTTGTGCCTCCTTAGGTACATTTTTAATACCGTTAGCAATCACATCTTTGATTTGATAGCCTGAATGGAATCTAAATGTTTTTGAAGAATCGACAGCGTACCGGAAATAAAATTTTTGATATCATTGTCGGCAACTTTTTTGTTCGCCTCTCCAAATTCTTTAATGTCATCTTTATGATCCTGTATCATCATATCTACGTACGCTTTGTCAAAATCTTTTCCCGATTTTTTACTTAATTCGTTAATGCCTTTTACCTGGTCATCGGTGACAGACGTTGGGAGATCGATGCTTTTTCTAGTTGCAATGGCTTTTAAATTATCGTTTATCCTTGTATGATCGTCAACCATCATTTTGCCAAAATCTTTCACTTTTTGATTATTGGATTTTTGCTGTGCCATTTTTCCTAATTCAACCTCCATGATGCCACCGGTTGCCGCCTTATTTACAAAATCCATAGTAGTTTCATCAATCATAGAATTCCCTGAATTATTAACGTTCATACTGTCTTTTTTGCTGCCGCTCAGGGAAGTATCCATATTGGATGTTGTAGTGATTGAGTCTGATGAAGAGGTCGAAGTGGACGTATCGTTAGTATTACATGCTGAAAAAATATAAGTGAACCATACTAATACAAATGGAATGAATATCTTTTTCATTGGTTAGTGTGTTTTACTATTGATTAAAATTTAAATTAACGTAAACAAATTCTATTCCATCATAACAATAAGGAAGAGATACCCCGGCAACCGGCAATTCAAAATTAATGTGTTGAAATTTTGTATCTAACCCGGAAACAATATTCTCAAATAGTATAGTATTAAAAGCGTTTAACGTCCAATTACCCGTCGTTACTCAAGCAATGACTTATGCATTTCTTGTTTGCCAAAAAGGGATTGAATTTTTTTTAGAGCTTTGGAAATGTTGATGCCCTTGCCAAGTACGCCGGAAAAGATATCGCCCTGTTGTTTTATTCTGTCGATCGAATTAAAAATAGTAAAGTCCTTTACTTTTAATCCGGTGGCCACTTCATTCCAATATAAAGGCATGCTTACAGTAGCATCTGGTGTTGGACGAAGCGAGTAAGGCGCTGCGAGTGTAGCTTGCGGCCTGTTCTGTAAAAAGTCCAGGTATAATTTGCGCTCCCTATTTTCGATGATGCGTTCTATGCTGGTAAACTCCGGAATTTTTTTCTGAATAATTTTTACCAACACCCTTCCAAATTCTTTGCTTTGTTCGTAGGTATATTTTGCGCCAAATGGTATATAAATATGTAAACCCGATGCGCCGGATGTTTTGCAAAAGGATGGAACCGAAATGGCATCCAATACTTCCTTGGTTTTTTGTGCCGCTATAATCACTTGCTCAAAAGTAGTTTTGTCCGAAGGGTCCAGATCAATTATACACCAATCAGGGTTATCCGGCTTTTGTATGCGGCTGCTCCACGGGTGCATTTCTAACCCACCCATAGACGCAATTAACAGGAGGCTTGCTTCATTGGTGCATACTAAAAAGTTACGATCACCGCCACGTCCGCTGCTGTATGGATATTCTTTGATCCATTCCGGCACTTTACCTGTCACATCTTTCTGGTAAAATGATTTGCCAGTAATGCCGTTTGGATAACGAATGAGCGTTTGGGGACGGTCTTTCATATAAGAAAGCATGTAAGGGGCTACGAGATAATAATAATTTAGGATGTCCCGTTTGGTTACTTTCTTTTTTGGGTAATAAATTTTATTAAGATTATTGAATGTAATGTTGTGCCCGTTTATCGTTTTTGTCTGCGATTTTTCCGTTGGATTTAGCAGTGGCTTTCTTTCCAAGTTCTCAGGCGCTTGTAGAAGTTTTCCGGTAAGTTGTACGGCGGCACTACGTACTGTTCTTTTAGCTACAGGAGGTTGCTTATTCTTTTTCTTACCGGTAACAATCCCTTCCGTATGTGTTTCCTTTTCCTGTACAACTTCAGTCACTGCTTTATCTTCCCGCATGCCTTCAAAAGAAGGATGCCGCATCACCCCATCCCCTGTCATTTCTGCATAGCTTACCTCGCAAATTAATTTTGGAGTAAGCCATGTTGCGGTTGCTTCAGGCGGGTTGGGCCTGAACCGTGAAGGCTTATTGATATCCGGCACAATAGTAAAAGGGCTTTTTTTTCTTATTAGAGGTTTGAATTGTTGCATCATTTCTTTTTGCAGTTTGTCCGAAAAACCTGTACCTATTTTACCGGTATAATGTAGTTTCCCATTTTCGATTACGCCTACCAGTAAGGAACTAAAAGGCTTCACACTTTCCTTGTTGTGCGTATAGCCGCCGATGACAACTTCCTGCCGTTTACCGGTCTTTATTTTTAGCCAATCTTTCGACCGTAGGCCAGCGTAATATTTGCTGTCCGCTTTTTTCGCAATGATGCCCTCAAGTTTTAATTGTTTGGCCACTTCAAAAAATTCTGTTGCCCCTGCTTCAAAACTTTCGCTGATCCGAATATTATTTTCAGGTGGCGGAAGGCTTTTTAAAATTTTTCTTCGTTCTGTCAATGGCAAATCCATCAAGTTTCTCCCATCCATCCATAGAATATCAAACATATAAAACAAGAGGTTTCCATCCGATTCACTTCTCCAGTTTTGCAAGCTGCTGAAATTGGAGACTCCGTTTTCATTAACCACTATTATTTCTCCGTCAATTACGGCTCTTATTCTCCAATGTAGGAGCGAATTAAAAACAGGATAAAATTTTTCATTAAATGATTTATTGTTCCTTGATTGCAATTCTGCCGTACCGTTTTTAATATAGGCAATGGCGCGGTAGCCGTCCCATTTAACTTCGTATACCCATCCTTCTTCATCAAATGGTTTGTCGACCAATGTGGCCAGCATGGGCTTGATCTTTTTAGGAACGGTACTTTTCTTCGGGCGAGGCGCAGGTGAAATTTTTGATGAAGACATATAGGTTTGATTTTTTTATTTATAAAACAGTAGTAAAAAGCAAGACATGCCAACTTATATAACATGACTTGGTAAGACTACCTGTCTATTCTTGACTTACCTAAACAACATAGGTCTATCGCTGTCCGATACCATCCGTATGTGTATGATGGTAGATCTTATACTCTCCCGGGTAAAAGAACCATTCCTGTCTTCTTCTAAGCTCTTCTTTATTTTTGCTGAATAAATCTTCATAAAATCCGGCAATTGCAGGATGATCAATTTTAATATCAACGGTATGTCTTGATAAATTTAAGATTACCAAAACCTTATCTTTTTGACGTCTGCATAAATAGGCCAATATATTTTCGTCACTTGGTAAAAGCATCAACACGGCAGCGTTTTCCTGCATGGCTTTATTTTTCATTCGTAGCTTTAAAAGAGCCTTGTAAAATTCATGAAGCGTAAGAGGACTCTTCCAGTCAATTTCATCTTTTTCAAAAAAAGCCAGTCGCTTCTTATTAGGTATTTCCTGCCCGGAGTATATTAAAGGAATGCCCGGCCATGTACATGTAAAAACAGCCAAAGCCTGTGCAGAAGAGCCGTATTTTTCATATTCAGTACCATAATAAGTGTTTTCGTCGTGATTGGAAGTAAATAGAAGTTTTCTTGCACCCGCAGGATGCCTGGCGTAGTTTTTCAAAAGATCTTTTATTTGGGGTAGCCGGATTTCACCAGTAGAAAAATATTTGTCAAAAGCCCGCATAGCTTCCCATCCATAAGTAACGTCAAATACTTCATGATAATCAAAAACTTCACACTCAGCGAGCCAGAACAAGGGTTTTATTGCGTCGCATTCGGCTCTTGCCTCCAACCAAAAATCCAGGGGGACCGTTCTTGCCATATCGCATCGGAAACCATCGATGTCAAATTCGCTGATCCAGTATTTCATGCTTGTGATCATTTCTTTGCGCATTTCCGCTACAGAATAGTTCAGGTCAATTACATCAATCCATCCATGTATATCTGTAAAATTTCCCTCTTCGTCTTTCGTGTAAAATTCAGGATACTTTAAAGTCCACTGATGATCATAGCCTGTATGGTTGGCTACCCAATCTATAATCACTTTCATACCCATTGCATGAGCCGTTGTGATAAGATTTGTAAGATCATCAAAAATCCCGTAGGCCTTATCAATTTCAAGATATGAGCTCGATGCATAATAGCTACCCCGGCTACCCTGCCGCTTTTCTACGCTCACAGGTGTTAGTGGCATTAGCCATAATATTTCAATTCCCATATCCTTTAATCGGGGTATATGTTTGGAGAACGCATTAAGAGTGCCTTCAGGAGTATATTGCCTTATATTTACTTCGTATATATTTGTGCCGTTGCCCCAAGAAATAATCGGAAAAGCTATACTCATTGAATTTGTTTGATAATTTATGATAATATCGGTTCTAAATAGTAACCATCAAAATCTGCTGCGGGCATTGTTGACATACTATTTTTGTCCATAAAGAACGCCGACCTGGTTTCGAATTTCATCCATCGTTAAAAGTACACTGCGGCTTAATTCATGGGGCATCAAATCACTTTCAATTTTTTTGCATGAAAGACAATTGATCACTTCTTTAATTTCAAACTGCAGTCCGCGTCCTTGCCAATCGAGAGGGATATTCATTTTATTACCATCATCCAACTCAATTTCTATTCCTTGAGATTTTTCGAACCATTTATCAAGTATCTTAATTACACCTTTAGTTCCATCAATTTGCGCCGGTTGATTTTGATTCATAAGCAATGACGACTCCAGCACAGCATAGGCATTGTTATAATTAAGTAACATTGCACATGCTTCATCGATTTTTTTATCCGATAATTTTCCTATAGTCTTTATCTCTGAAGGTTTTCCCAAAAGAAGCGTACTTAAGAAGATACAATACACTCCCAGGTCAAGGAGTGATCCGCCTCCTTTTTCAGGATCATAAAATCGGTTAGTGTTATCGCGTGGCGCTTTAAAAGCTATAGAAGCTTTTATGCGGGTAATATTGCCAATGATATTTTCATTAATTAATTTCAACATCCCGGTAAAACTTGGTAGGAATCTTACCCACATTGCCTCCATTAAAAAACTTTTATTCCCTTTAGCCAGATTAATCACGTCGTCTAACTGTTCGTGGTTTAATACAATTGGCTTTTCACAAAGTACTGCTATACGGTTGTGGAGGCAGGCTTTTATTTGATTATAATGTAGCGGGTGTGGTGTGGCAATGTAAGCAATGTCAATTGAGCTATTATTAATAAAATCGTTCAGATTCGTAAACCTTTTTGCAATATGAAACTTATCGGCAAACTCATTGGCGGATTTTTTATGATTTGAATAAACCGCCTCAATTTTCTGTTCCGGGCTTACTAATGTAATATCGTCTGCAAAATGATGCGCAATATTTCCGGGACCGATTATTCCCCATTTATAACTATGCATTCAACTATATTTTATCATGTCATTATAAAAAATGTGCCAAATGATGATTAAAACGTTCCACCGAATAGATAGATCTGCCTCATTTTTTATCATCTTTCCGCCATAATTTTTTATAGATTTTTTTAAAGTGAAAAATTAGAAAACCAGTATGAATAAGATTAGTAAAGAAATTCAGAAAGCAGGTACATAAATTAAAAGAAATCTGCAGGGACATGACCTGGAAGGTCCATCACCAGTAGATAAAATTTTAAAATGGTTATCTCTATCTTTTTTTTCTGATAAAACGAGAAGCCCCTATCACTTTTCGTTTAAACGCAGTAGGGGTCGCTATTGCGTAAACAGCGATGCTAAAGGGTGCGGTTTGTTTTATTTCTGAATTGATGATTTCAGCACCCATAAAAACTTTTAATCTAACGGCTGCACTATAGTAACATTCGGCTTTCTGCAACATAATTTAAAATACAATTCGGGGGTTTCGGCCAACGTGCTGTACCCGCAGTTATCATAAACCGATTTTTCATAAGCTGCAAACATGGCCGTCTTCCAAAATAAATCATTTAAAGGTAAAATGTTTCCTTGCGCAATACTGCTATAACCCACAAATAATAACCGATGCATTCTGGTAACTATCGAAATATTTTGAACTAGGTTTCCTGTTGCAATATGGTCAGGATGATCGCCGGGGTTTATTACCATGTCAGGGTTTAAATAGTGTATCCAGATGTTAGAAAAGCCCTTACTCTCAAATTCAATAATATTTTCAATAATTGAAACAAGTTGTGACCAGCTTTGGTACACGACAGAATTATCTATAGCACTAATCACCTTAATTTGCCCCGACTTAAATTGAGAAAGGCTTTGAAAACCTGACGCTGAAAATCCATGGCCATCAAGATTTCCATCAGGAAGCCGCAGAAAATAAGTACTGGTATTGTTTATTTCGCAACACGATATTGCATCGCCATTGAAGTCTCGTTCGAAATCGAATTCTGATGGTGCTGATAGTGGAGCAATGCAAAACCTGATGGAACTTTTTAATCCTTCTTCTCTTGCCTGCCAAAACCTTTCACCCATTCCCGCATCGCCCGCAGTTGTACTAATAAAGACAACTTTACTATCGGGCGCCACGATGTCTTTATAAACATAAGGGCACATAAACAGCTGCCAGTCATCGCTGTGGGCAACTATATAAAAAGAAACTTTATTAAATCGAACACCCGGCTTAATAATTTGTTCCTGGTTCATAAGCAATTTTGCGGTAAGAGATGTTATTGTTTGCTGTAGTGGATTTTTTTTGATACACCATTCCGATCTCCATTTTGCAATACATTATAGCTATCCAGACGTGGTTGGCCTTTGCTGGCTGAAAGAGCGATCGCGCGCAATAACCCCGCCGTTTTGCGAGTATTTGTAAGCACATTAAAGTTTTCTTCAACCCGTTTGCGGGCAGCGGCGCCCATTATTTTTAAGAGTGTTGGTTGTTTTAATAATTCCGTAATTTCAAAAGCCAGTCGCTCCCAGTCGTCGGCATCCACCACCACACCCGTATGCTCATTTTCAATTATTTCCCTCACCCCTCCCACGGCCATACCAACAACCGGCCGGCCACAGGCCATCGCCTCCAGCAATACAAGCGATGTTCCATCACTGCGCGAACAGTGTACCAACAAGTCAAGACCAGGATAAATTTCCGCCAGGTCTTCAGCCCAATCTACAAAATGCAAATTTTCGCCTAAGCCCACTTGTTTACCCATGTGCTCTAGCTCCGCCAGCATCCTTCCGGCTCCAACA
Source organism: Ginsengibacter sp. (assembly GCF_057362405.1). Taxonomy (NCBI): domain Bacteria; kingdom Pseudomonadati; phylum Bacteroidota; class Chitinophagia; order Chitinophagales; family Chitinophagaceae; genus Ginsengibacter; species Ginsengibacter sp. The sequence goes on along the minus strand of NZ_JBMQQG010000153.1, from coordinate 22,530 downwards.
ATCACGAAGTGTGCGTCGGGAAAAATAGTATGAACATTGGCTGCCGCACGAACAAACAGGTCAGGCCCTTTTTCATATTCCAGCCTTCCCACAAAACCAATAAGGGTAGTTCCGGCAGAAACATGAACAACATCGCGTAATTTTTTTCCTGTTTTTTCGGGAGTAAATACTGCAATGTCAACGCCATTGTGAAAAAGGTTAACCCGTTGCGGCGGCACACCTAACGCCAACGCCTGTACGTACGTTTCCTGGCAATTGGTAATTAAATGCGAGCCGGTAGCCAGCGTTACCCCGAGCTCATGCGCATTTAGGTGCATACCATGCACGGTGGCCACAATAGGTTTATGCACCAGAGCGCCGGCAATGCCCGCAAGCACATGCGATTTAGGCATGTGGGCGTGCAGCAAATCAACCTGGTTAAACCGGCAAACTTCCATGGCCATTTGTATCGACCGCCATTCGGGATTATCTGCCAAAGGCGTAATAAAAATATCTTCAATACCTAAGCCCCGCAACGTTTTTGTAAACGGGCTTTCACAGGGGCAAATACAACTGATCCTGAAGGCATCAGCAGGAAGATTTTTAAAAAAATTTACGAGGTAGTTTTCCATTCCGCCGCGGGTTGCAGTTCCTATAATTTCAAGGACATTTATTCGAGAATCGTGGTTATTGCCCATGGGTGCAACCGAATTTTTCAAATTGTTTTTCACCGTCGGGGCCGGATTAGATTTCAACATCTGTTTTTGTTTTCAGATCTTATTATACAAATCACATACCATCAAGACAACGAGATCAATATTCAAAAACTTATGTAAGAGCGTAAAGTTTCGCGCCATACTTCTTGGCCTTTGCAGCCGTTAGCGGCGACTGAAATTAAAAATTTAGAAGTCCTTATAATAACATGAGGCCACCAGCAACTTTATGGAATAAAACAAAAGTTATCAGGCGAGCTAGTTGTTTTCGTATTATTCCGTTTTTACAAATTGGGAGAAATTTAAACATGAATTTTATAATGAACTTTATTCATTCAGAAAATTACTTGGAAAAATTACTCTCGGTATTTCCGAAATAAAGATTGGCGCGATTAGAAATGCGAAATTTGAATTTGCAGGTTCAGAAGATTTCAGATAAGAGCATTAGGAACTATTTGTGGAATTATTTGAGCAGTTTGCTTCTTTGGCCAGGACAATACATATCTGGTCTGTTTGTCTTTTACAGATGCAATTTATGCGGCTTATCACAGTCATGGCGGCACAGTAACATGAAATAAGTGACTGTCTTAGTATTTCTAATTGACGAAACGTTTGCCTGGGGACCTTTGCAACTGAAAATACCCAGCTCTTAATTTTCGCCCGGGAGCATAGGTTAGGTCGCGTTTTATTAATTTCTTTTGAAAGAGAACAGGTACGAAGCGAAGTGAACTTTATTGTACCATATTGTGGTTTCATATCAACAATTCGATAATATTAATTTTCACGATACGGTAGGATATAATCTTTCTATACTGTGGCACAGGAGTTGCAAACTGGTTTTTGAAATTAATTATCAAAAAACCTATTTAAATGAAACACCTTTTTGTTTTACTGATTTTTATCTCTTTAAAAAACGGATTGCAGGCGCAGGCGACTGATAGTACGAATACTATGATGAAAGCTGACAGTGCCGGCTCGCTTAATATTAGTGACAGTGCCCGTGCCAGCAATATGAACACTAAAATGGATTCAACTTCAACAACGATGGCTGATTCATTGAAGGCGTCTATCCCTAACCGCATGGATAGCACACACACAGCCTCGTCTAACGGAATGGATAGCATGACTCGTTCATCAAACCCGGATAGCATGAGTCATTCATCAAATAGTACAGTGAGCAGTAACAACCCTGTTAATACGAACAAGGTGGGCACTCTGGAAAATCCCACGAATTCACAAGGAATGGAAGGTTACGCCGCACTTCCGGTAGCAGAAAGTTACGTTCCTGCCGATGTCATGGATAAAATCAAGTCCAAGTATGGAAGCGGAACTATTATTTACGATGTCACAGCCGTAAGAGCGGCAGCGCCCATGGATTCTGCCACGCACCCAAAAGATTCTTCTTTGGTGCAACAACCTCAACCGGATTCAGCATCGGCCATGGCGATGACTACTGCGGCCGTCAAGTACAATTATGTGGTGAGAATTATCAAAGATGGCGTATTGAAAACTGAGTACTTGGCTGATGATGGAATAACCGCAGTCACGCCCTGGCGAGATGAATAAGCAATAGTAAGAGGATTTATTTTTTGATGAATTTTAAAGATCCCGGGATTTGCGCAAGCAGGCTGTGCCGGCGACAAGCCTCTTGCGCCTTTGAATATTTCAGATCGGCATTTGTTGAGCTTCATATATTTCCCATACGCCAGGTTGCAACCGAGTTTGCCCCCACCCATTAGTTGCACCATTTCATCACTATTATAACCGGTAACCTGCATACATACCGCAATAAAAAACGTTTTACTCCCTTACCGCGAACATGAGGTGAGCCGTTAAAGGGAATTCGATATAATTATTATGACTATTCTACGCAGGCAAAGAACGCCGATCGTTGCTTATCATAATTTTTTTGAACAAAGCGGCCTCCGTGGCAATAGTCGACCAATATGAAATTTTATATTTAAGGGGAATTCCAAAAAAAACCATTGAGTGATTGATAACCAGTAAATGCTACATTGGAGTTATTGGTATTAATTTAATTTTTTTTATACCCGCCTTCAATACCTATAGTTAACCGGGCCGTAACAGGTACCGAACATAGTGAATGATAAGAATTAACATCGGGGGTAATCTGGAGCATAAATAATTTCATCAATATCGATTGAATAGAAAGACAAAAAGCAGTTGATTGGCTAATTAGTTTTTCAAAAGTGTCTCTTGTAGTTTACAATAAAAAGGTCAGAGGTTAATCTGACCTTTGACCCCCACAAAGCAAGACCACACCTATATCCTGACGGATTTCACAACGCAAAAAAAACTAAAGTAATTATAAGTGCTGCAAAAATAATAACTACAGTAAAGGTTAGTAAAAGTTTAATGTCGTCATCAATTGTCATGTCTTTTTAATTTAATCATTTTTTAATAGAATAAGCAGGCCGAATGAAAGAGACAAAAAGCAAAAGACCCGACGCCAAATAGCATAAATGGGTGTAACAACGATACTGTAGAAAGGTGAGTGAGAGTATAGCCACGCTGACTCTCATTAATATGAGACAATAACCTATAAAAAGTCTTAAGTCCATCATCTTTTACATTAAATCAACTATCAAGCAAAAAATGAGATGACGGCAAATATTATTAAAGCCAATATGCAAATTACTGCTAGAATAATTACAGCAAGGGCTTGGTTCTCATCGTTTGCCATTGCATGATAGTTTCCTGTTAATTTAAAGTAAAAATCAGATTAAACAAAAAAAAGATATATGTTATCGATAATATGAAAATCTTCTGACAATTAGGGATAATACTTAGATTTTGACTATTCGAAATACGGTACTAAAAGGGCTCCATCCACAGACTTAAGAGATAATTTTGGCATATAAATTGAAAATCGATAATTGCTAACCTTTGATTAGCACGAGAATGTTAATCATATAAGGAAAAGCCCCGGCTCGTGAGTTCGGGGCTTTTTTTATGTATTGCACGGGTCATTTCAAGAATATGTTACAAAGCAGCAATTTACTGAGGTAGAGACAATAGTATAAATTAGATCGAACTGATTTTTTATTTAAAGGTTCTTTTATTTTATCTTGAGTTACCATTTGGAAACAACGCTTTACCAGGTTGCTTTACTAATTCAGTTAGAATATTCCTTATAATATTACTGCGGATAGTTGCGGCTTTCTTGGGCGGCACCAAATAGGTTACAGTAACCTCCACCCATGTGTTGGCATTAATGCGAAAGCTCACAAAAGGGTATTCTTTAATTTCCATACTGTCCACTGGAGAATCCCTCACCATTACCTTCAACTCTTTAAGGTGGTCTTGCATCTCCGGCCCCAGTTCATTAAAAGTAACCTGTTTAATTGTTTGTTCCACATAATTAAGATCACTTTCATAAGCTACATGAAAAGGAATTTCATTCCATATATACTGGAAATTGCGCCACGAATAATTAAACACAGCGGATTGAAGAATTAAGCTATTGGGAAATCGAATAAGGCGCCCGCTTGGCAAATCATTAGTTAGATACTCACCTGCAAATTCCCAGAGCGTAGTATCAAGATAACCGATTTCAATAACATCGCCTCTAAAATTGTCAATTTGTATGCGGTCGCCAATGCGGTAGGGGTTTCTAATAATAATATATATCCAGGCAATAAACGAAGAAATGGGCGTTTGCAGTGCAAAACCAGTAAGCAGGGAAATGAGCCCGAGGGAAACAGCCGCGGCGTACCAATTGGCAAACAAAAATGAAATAAAAACAATAACAACTATGAGGATACTCAATAAATGTGTAATGCGAGTGAGATTATACCTGCTGTACTTACTGCCTGACCTGTTAAGGATAATTATTTCTATGAATTTTGAAACCGATAAGATAACAACTGCTAAAAATATAGCCAATGAAATTTTCTTTGTCAATTGCTGATAGGTGCCTGGCAGGCGAAAAATATCAAATCGCAATGAAAGATATAGGACTAAGCAAATGCATGCAATAGCCAAATAAGACCCTAGCCATATAAAATGGTTCTTTGGCTTTAGGGTCTTTGTTTGCGCCGGTGGCTGCCGATCTTTTTTAACTTCCATGGGAATCTTTCTGTAATGCTTTTACATGCACTTATTTTTAAGATTTTATGCTGAGAGTTTCGGGAAGATGATAATGAAAAAGAAGCACCTTTCCACAGGAATGTGTATGGGCCAGTTTAGATTTTAACGGCAGATATCATTAAGAAGAATAAAGTATTTGTAACATAATCTTATTTCTTATTTGGCTGGTCGCCCCTATCGCCATAGCGCGGCTTTACCTTCTTTTTTGCGCTCTTCCTTACGTCCTGGCGTAATGATATTGTCTGGTCATCGCTTTCGCTAAACCGCCCCTTGCTGTCTCTCCGGACATACCGCTTGTCGTTGTTTGGTGCTACCAATTCACGTTTGTCGGAAGTTTTTTTTGTTGTTGACGCTGCCATAATTTTTATTTTATCAGTTTTAAAATTAGTTTTTGAAATAGAGATAATAACTGTGCCAATCATGGGTGATATTGTTTTTTATATACCATAAATCCTTTCTCATTTAAAATGTAATAATTTCTACAAACCCGTCCGTCCCTGAGTATTTTAATACACATGATAATATTGTATGTTATGTTAACAAGGCCGAAGAAAATTCATATCCGTCCAATAAGTTAACTGGCATATAAATAGTATTTGATTAGCGAATCTTTTCCCTTAGTTAACCTTAAATTTTAATCTATGGATCTAATTTGCTTCAGTCACATTCGATGGAATTTTGTATATCAGCGCCCGCAACATTTACTAACAAGGTTTGCATTGTATAACAGAGTTTTTGTAATTGAAGAGTCTTTGCCGGATGGAAAATCAAATTACTTTGATATTGCGGAGCAAAGGGAAGAGAACCTCTCGGTGGTCAAATTATATCTCTCAAGGGAATTGCTGCCGGAACAAAAAAACAAAACGCTTAAAACATTGATTGACTCATTATTTTCCGCCATGAATATCAAGCATTATATGCTTTGGTATTATACACCGATGGCGTTAGAATATAGCGATCATCTTCATCCAAAACTTATTGTGTACGATTGTATGGATGAGTTATCAGCGTTTAAATTTGCACATCCTGACTTAAAAAGGTATGAAGCTCTGCTTTTTGAAAAAGCTGACCTTGTTTTTACCGGTGGTCATTCTCTTTACCAAGCAAAAAAACATCTTCATAAAAATATCTATCCATTTCCCAGCAGTATTGATAAAGCACATTTTATTATTGCAAGGAGTGTAGTTTCGCAACCAGATGATCAAAAAAATATTCCGCATCCCCGACTTGGCTTTTACGGAGTAATTGATGAACGCCTCCACATCAAATTGATTAAAGAAATGGCCGAGATCCGTCCTGACTGGCATTTTATTTTGATAGGGCCGGTCATTAAAATCGATCCGGCTACACTTCCACAACGAACAAACATACATTACCTGGGAAGTAAAGATTATGAAGAGCTACCGATATATCTTTCAGGATGGGATATTGCAATGCTTCCCTTTGAAATTAATGAATCAACTAAATATATAAGTCCCACTAAGACTCCGGAGTACCTGGCCGCGGGCAAGCCGGTGATATCTACATCAATCAGGGATGTGGTAAAGCCTTATGGAGAAAAACGGCTGGTGCATATTGCTGACACGGCAAAAGATTTTATTAATGCTGCCGAAACAATTTTTTCGGAACCTGGTAGAAAAGAATGGCTTAAACAAGTCGATGCATTTCTTGCTAATATATCATGGAATAATACATGGCACCAGATGACTGAATTAATTGACAACGCTCTCGCGAAGAAATCAATCGGCAGTAATCAAAAGCTGAGCGCCCATGTTTGATTATTTAATTGTTGGAGCAGGACTTGCCGGCGGAACTTTGGCTGAGCGACTTGCGCAGTCTGGAAAAAAAGTATTACTCGCAGATAAAAGAAATCATATTGGTGGTAATACATACGATTTTTTTAACGATGATGGAATACTGGTTCACAAATACGGTCCGCATATTTTTCATACAAATAGTAAAGATATATTTGAATACTTAAGCAATTTTACAAAATGGAGGCCTTATGAACATCGCGTACTTGCCAGTGTCGATGGCATGTTGGTTCCTATTCCTATAAATCAGAATACAATTAATACTTTATATGGAATCCAGCTTTCATCCGCTGGAGTGGATGAGTTCTTCGAATCTAAAGCAGAAAAAAAAGAAAGGATCGTCACTTCCGAAGATGTTGTTGTTAATAAAGTTGGAAGGGAATTGTACAATAAATTCTTTAAAGGCTACACGAAAAAGCAATGGAATCTTGATCCTTCTGAGCTTGATGCAGCGGTTACGGCAAGAATACCTACCCGTAACAACCGTGATGACAGATACTTTACAGATACTTTCCAGGCAATACCTTTATTTGGCTACACAAAAATGTTTGAAAATATGGTGAGTCATCCAAACATAAAGCTGATGTTGAACACAGACTATAAAGAAATAAAAGGTATAATTCCACACAAGAAAATGATATATACCGGGCCAATCGATTATTATTTTGATTATTGCTATGGTAAGTTGCCCTACAGGTCACTCGATTTTAAATTTGAAACAATAGATACGGAACGATACCTGCCTTCAGGTACGGTTAACTATCCTAACGAGCATGCATTCACCAGGATAACAGAATTTAAATATTTAACCGGCCAGAAGCATTCTAAAACTTCTATAGTATATGAGTATCCAAAAGATAGTGGTGATCCATATTATCCTGTTCCGAAACCCGAAAATGCAGAATTGTATAGGAAGTACCAGTTATTAACTTCAGAAATACAGGATGTTTATTTTACAGGCCGGTTAGCCACTTATAAATATTACAATATGGACCAGGTAGTAGCGCAGGCGCTGACGCTTTATAAAAAAATGCTTTCATCCTCTGAAATCGAATATCATGGAAATGGAATTAAAGAACCGCGGATACAAACCTGAGATATGGGGAGGGATTGAATGTACGATTAACAGGATAGAGAATAAGTATCGTGATCAGCTTGAGTACGCCGGCCATTATAAACGTAATGGTGATATCAAAAATTTTGCCTCGCTGGGTATTACCGCTTTAAGGTATCCTGTTTTATGGGAACGTTATCATAACCTGTCAAAACAAAATAAAAGAGAATGGCAATGGATAAGAAAGCAACTTGAGAAAATCAGAGCTTACAATATCGTTCCCATTGCAGGTTTGGTTCATCATGGAAGTGGCCCGATTTTTACTTCTCTAATGAATGACGATTTTGCGGAAAGGCTTGCACGATATGCTTTTCAGGTTGCACAAGAATTCCCATGGCTGCAATATTATACGCCTGTTAATGAACCGCTTACCACTGCCCGTTTTAGCGGATTGTATGGATTATGGTATCCGCATCATAAAAATGCATTAAGTTTTGCCAAAATGTTGCTTAACCAATTGAAAGGTGTTGTACTATCTATGAAGGCTATTCGAAAAATTAATCCCTCGGCCAAACTTGTTCAAACCGAAGACCTTGCTAAAATACATAGTACTTCTCTATTACGCTACCAGGCAGATTTTGAAAACAAAAGACGTTGGCTCACATTTGATTTGCTTTGTGGAAAGGTTAATCCCGATCATTTTTTTTGGAACTATTTTTCTTCAATAGGAATTAAGAATCAGGTGTTGGAATTTTTCCTTGAAAATCCCTGTCCGCCTGATGTAATGGGTTTAAACTACTATGTTACTTCTGAGCGCTATCTCGACGAGAATATTTATAGGTATCCTGAATCTTCTTTCGGCGAAAACGGAAAACATGTGTATGCAGATATAGCGGCAGTACAATATATAAAACCTTCTGGTCTAAAAAATTTATTAAAAGAAGCATGGAGTCGTTATCATTTACCTATCGCACTTACTGAAGTTCATTTAAATTGTACACGTGAAGAACAGTTACGTTGGTTTATGGAAGCATGGGATGTTTGTTGTGACCTTATACAAAATGGAATAGTTATACAAGCAATAACTGCGTGGTCGTTATTGGGCGCATTTGATTGGAACAGTTTATTGACAAAAGAAGATAACAATTATGAGTCAGGTATTTTTGATATTAAGAATAATATGTTAAGGCCAACTGCATTGGCAAAGCTTATTTATTCTCTCAATACAAAGGGAACGTACGAACATCCTTTGATAAATGAATGTGGCTGGTGGCATAAATCTCAAACAGGAAGTTTAGATTCATTCAAAAATTCTCTTGCGCACCCTTTGCTTATAATTGGCAAAAACGGCAAACTGGGAAAGGCCTTACAAGTAATCTGTAAACAAAGATCCATTCCCTTTTGTGCGTTAGAACGCAGTGATCTTGATATTACCAAGAAAGATGAAATTGAAATGGCGATTGATTTTTACGAGCCTTGGGCAATAGTAAATGCCGCAGGCTATGTAAGGGTAGATTATGCCGAATCAGAAATTGAAAAGTGTTTTAGCATCAATGCAATTGGCCCATTTTTGTTAGCAGACTATTGCAGCATCAAAGGAATTAAATTTATGAGTTTTTCATCTGACCTTGTTTTTGATGGGAATAAAATTTCACCCTATTTGGAATCAGACGATATTCAACCTTTAAATATATATGGAAAGAGTAAGGCAAAAGGAGAAAGGCTAATAATAAATTCAAATCCATCATCGTTGATTATTCGCACAAGCGCTTTTTTCGGACCGTGGGATAGTTATAATTTTCCAATGCAAATAATTAAGTCATTAAAAGAAAATGAACCGTGTAAAGTAGTAAATGATGTAATTATTTCCCCAACCTATCTTCCTGACTTAGTGAATACCGCTCTTGATCTATTAATTGATGACGAAAACGGTATATGGCATTTATCTAATGAAGGAAGTATTTCATGGTCAGACTTTGCATACGAAGTTGCTGACAGAGCACGAGTTTCAAAAAATAATCTTATACAGTGTTCAAATACTGAGATGCAATGGGTGGCAAAACGACCGTTAAACAGTGCCTTACAAAGCAGCAAGGGTGTTAAACTCCCACTTTTCGAACATGCGCTTCAGCGGTTTTTTGATGAAAAAATAGTTTAATAATATGTCAGGGTCAAAATTCATGTTTTCAACGGGGATAGAAAATAGTTACCCCACGATCTTACTGCCCGATGGTAGTAAATTCAGAGTAGATGAAATGGAAAAAACAGGTCATTACCAAAACTGGAAAACTGATTTTCAATTAGTAAAAGAACTGGATGTAGAGTACCTGCGTTATGGGCCGCCCTACTTTAGCACCCACTTAGCACCTGGAAAATATAATTGGGATTTTGCGGACGAGACTTTCAGCAAATTAAATGAACTTGGCATTACACCGATCGTTGACTTATGTCATTTTGGAGTTCCTGATTGGATAGAAAATTTTCAAAATCCTGATCTCCCAATTTATTTTGCAGAATATGCCGGAGCGTTCGCAAAACGCTTTCCCAATTTGCAGTTATATACTCCAATTAACGAAATTTTTATAGCAGCTCAATTCTCAGCACAATATGGATGGTGGAATGAAAAGTTACAATCAGACAAGGCCTTTGTTAATGCATTAAAACATTTATGTAAAGCGAATGTTATGGCCATGCATGAAATTTTAAAAGTGCAACCTGATGCTACTTTTATTCAGAGCGAATCATCCGAATATTTTCATGCTATAGAACCTGAGGCAACTGCATTGGCAAGATTTCTGAATCAAAAACGATTTTTAGCACTTGACCTTACCTACGGATATCCTCTGAACGTGCCGATGTATCAATATCTTCTTGGTAATGGAATGACAGCAGAGGAGTTTCAGTGGTTTGCTAAAAACCAGGTTAAGGCTCGGTGTATAATGGGCAATGACTATTATGTAACCAATGAACATATTGTGCATCCTGATGGAATGACGCAGGCAGCCGGCGAAATATTCGGCTATTATGTTATAACCAATCAATATTATAAACGGTATAAGTTGCCGATTATGCATACAGAAACCAATATTAAAATGCCTGCCTCGAAGGAATGGCTCATAAAACAATGGGCCAATGTTCATCGTCTAAAGCATGATGGAGTACCAGTGGTAGGATTTACCTGGTACAGCCTTTTACATCAGGTTGACTGGGATTCGGCCTTGCGTGAAAATGCCGGAAATATCAATGAATTAGGACTTTATGACCTGAACAGAAAAATTATGCCTGTCGGTGAAGCGTATAAAAAACTTATACACCAATGGAAAGATATTATAATGGAAGAAAGTTTTGGGCTTATATTCCAAACCTGGTAATTATCTCGTAAAAATTATTTTTTCTTTGATAATATCTGCTGTGAATAAAGAAAATAATTCTGAAGCATTAATTTGAACATTTGTGTTTCCCGGATCTTCTTTTTTTCGCGGATCATTTAAGGAGGGTTGTTCCGCGAAAGCGAAAATGCCAGCCATTAAATGGGAATGAGTTTCTTTATTTTTAATTTCTACAACTTTCGGTATCATTTCTTGCATAGTGGAGTTTTTAGGAAGCCTGAAAAAAATATGCCATGACAGCATTTAGTAAAAGTTCACACCCTCTGACCAATAGTGCATTCATTTGTGGAAAAAAAACAGCAAAAAATATACCTGTTCATCACCGGCCATGAGGCATATTATTTGTTACGCTTATTAAAATTAAAATTACTTGTATAAATAAAAAATAAATGCACGGAATTCTACATTGATGAACGATGAAAAATAAAAATTGTAGAAGAAAAGTTATCTGCGGTCGCGGCGCCGCTTCGTTTATAGTTGTACAGTGTTTCACATTCTTACAGCATTTAAAAAAAAAAATAAATTGCTTTATCGCAATCAAAAATTTGTACTCAGGCTCCTATCCTTTCCTAACTTTTGTAATTGTAATTAAACATGGCCCGCCCTGCACAAATACTTGCAAATCATTTAAAAAAAAATAACCTTTCCATTGCTTTGGCTGAAAGTGTAACCTGTGGACTGGTAGCTCACAGCCTTGGAAATATTATTGGCGCTTCAGATTTTTTAAAGGGAAGTATTGTATGTTATGATGAAGAAGTAAAGATTAATTTATTAAAAGTAAAGCGGTCATTGATAAAAAAGTATACCAGCGTATCACAGCAGGTAACTGATGAACTTGCCAAAAATTTGCGCCTTCTGTTTAAGGCAAATATTTATGCGGCAGTAACAGGATTAGCCACTGCTGGTAGAAGCGAGACTCCCAGGGAACCTGTCGGCACTGTATTCTATTCAATTTATTATAACAACAAATTTCACCGTCTAAAAAAACAATTTCGCGGAAAGCCACTTGAGATTAAGAAAAAAGCATGTAATGAATTGTATAGGTTTATATACAGGCACGGCGGTTACGCACCCACGAAATGATTTGTCGGTTGATTTTTGATTTGCACTTACTCCTGTTTCATTTAATTTATTGATTCAGGACTAATTAATTTGAACGTTTTTTTATTATACTAACACGCCCACTTCTTTCCATATAAATCTCTTCAATATGATCAGTCGTATCTTCATTTATATTCAGTCTTATTTCTTCTCTCAAATCTTTTAAGCTTATGCAGGAATCTATCATGTTTTTTTGAATAATTTCATTATTTGTGAACAATAACCTTTTTTCACCTTTAATAATATGGCCTATAATATGATTACGAACTGTGATTATTGCAATCGTTTTGTGAAGCACTGATATTACGAGTCCTGCAATAACCGTCGGTAAAAATGGCGATGCGCCGACTACAGCCCTGCTCAAAACAGATCCCAATAAAATTACTATTATTGAATCAAACGCAGATTTTTGGCCGATAGACCGCATGCCGGCAATTCGAATAAGGGTAAGAGTTATGAAAAACATTACAAACGCCCTGCACCCCATTTGTAAAACGTTGAGGTACTTTCCTTCGCCAAATAAAGTTTGAATAATGTCGTTCATTGCATGTGTTTTTTTATGACTTTGAGCGCTTTGGATGGTCCTCTGTAAGCCAAAGGTTTAAATCTTTTGTTTCCTATAGCATTATATGTAATAAAAAATTTAGTGACTTCATCTATTAAATTGCTATCCATTCTTTTGAGCGATTCAAACGGCAGATATCGTTTTGAAAGAGTTGCTGCTGTAATTATCCTGTCATTCCTGATAGTTTCGCCGCGATGGTCAATTTGCTCAGCTTCAATGACGCCCAACACCCTGCATTCAACTAAATTGCCGGGATAAGCCATTTCATCCATTAAGACAAGTGCATCCAGGGGATCTCCGTCATCACCTTTGGTATCCGGAATAAAACCAAAATGTGCAGGAAATACCATTCCCTCCGGAAGAATTCTACTTAATTTAAATAATCCTGTTTCGAAATCAAATGCATACTTATTTCCGCAGCCTCTTGGAGTTTCAATTATCACATTTATTTGATGACTTTCCTTTGCAAATGTGGAAGGTAATTTCATATTTCACTGCATTACAAATTGCATACCGTTCGCGTATTTAAACATGAAAAACGAAGTTCACTTTTAGATTATAAGAGCACAGATTGCATCTTATTCTGAAATCGCCTTGGTGGACATGTGAGTGCTGTTAGATCGATTGAAAATCATATTTAAAAATGTAGAAAATGCCGCCTATCAAGCGATTGACTAAAATAGCAGCGTTGTCTTTAAATGACTTATTATGCTATTCAGCTTTTTTGAAGGCCATTTGAAAGTAATCTCTCACTGGAGGTGTTTGCTCAGAAAACCATTCCTTTATTTTTAGATTGTGCCCGGATCCAGATTTCTGTGAGGCTGGTGCAAGAGGTGCAGAGAAATTTGGATTACTGGGATTAGAGGCGCAAATCCTCACGGCAGTTTTTCATGCCACGGACAAGCGTATACGTAAAATCCCCAAGCACCGGATAAATTTATTTAGCAAAATACCGGTTTGTTGGTGGCGCTATCACCTCTAACCATAAATATGGGAATTAAGTACCTGCAGTTCAGAATATGTTGGCGGTAATGTTTCCTCACGAACCAAGAGGCTGCTTTTCGAATGATCATTTACTGCTCACAAAATTGAAATATATTTTGTCACTTCCGGTAAGCACTCTTGCTTTTACCATCCTAAAGTGAACTAGCTGTGTTTGGCAATATTATTGATAAATCAATAACAATTGTTAACCAATAAATTTATAATTATGCCAGGGAAAAAACACGGTCATGTTAAGGACCAGGATAAGTACGAAGCGCTCAAAAACAAAGGAATGAGTAAGGAGCGGGCAGCAAAAATTGCCAATTCACCAGGATCATCCAAAAAAGGAGGGGAACATTCTCACAAAGACAAATAGGTTCTTGTTTATTTCCGGGCACCGTTTTGCGGTAGCCCGGAATATTAAATAGTGAAAACACAAAAAATGCCGAAATATTGAATTAAAATATGTTTTGAAATGAACGTCTTGACTTTAATCTCAGGCAGTTGATTGTTTATGTAATTTACGGGCAGAAAAGCGCTAACAAATTTTCATTGATGGTAAGGCATTTTCTGGCCATTTTGTTTTATCCAGTGCTTAACATCATGTTTGGGATAGAGACGCGATGAACATCGTGCCCGGCATAGGATTCTATTGAGAGCAATAACCACAATTACATTGGCGATCTATCGTTTCAATTTTCCCAAAAACAACGCATTTTTTTTGAGTGTTTTCGTGTTAGCGCCCTTACCAAGTACGTTATTATAAGTATTGAAGGTAATTTTGTGGCCGTTAATTGTTTTCATTTGCGATTTTTCTGTTAGATTTAATAATGTTTTTCTTTCTGCAATACAATGAGATTTAAGATGCAGGCCGGAAATTTTTCTGCCGGCCTTACTTGACGTTTTTTTAGATGCCAAAGTCCTTTTGGAGCTCGTTTTGGCAGACAAAACATTTTCATCCGCACGTTTTTTTTATTACTTGTGAATTGTTTTGTCTACGCGGATACTCTTAAAAGAAGGATGTAGATAACTCCGTCGTTTGTCATTTCTGAATAGCTTGCTTTGCAAATCAATTTTTGGTGTAAGCCACGCTACTGTTGAAGGTATATTTTAGTTTTCTATTTTCGAGTACCCATTATCATACAAGTCGCAAAGTCAACAACTATAACTGATGAGTGTAATTTTTAATGCTTTCCGGCATAATTTTTATGAGGTTTTTACAAAACAGTTAATTATGAAAAAAGCACATACTAAAAACAAAAACAAAGTAAAAGGCACTGATATCAGGCGTGATGACACACAGGGTAGAAAAACGATCACTAAGGCCTACAGGCCTGGCACTGACGAATACGGTTCAGGCCTGAATCCTAAGAGAGATAATTACCGTAGTGAACAACATAAGGACGATTAATTTGGGTCGAAAAACCGGATTGCACTTTTTAGCGTTGCAATTCGCAGCATTTGAACTCCCTAAATTGTAAATTTGGGCAGTTGATTAACATTGCCTTCAGGGCAAACTATAGTGATTTCTATTAATTCTGAATTCAAAAAAAACGTATTGTATCTTTTTGGGGTTACGAGTAATATGCGTTTCCCAAAAATGGCCATCCCCATCTAGTTTATTAAGTGTTTGAGTACTCCAGTCTTAAAGTACTTTGTTCAGTTTTCGTACAATTTTAGTACTCCAGAGTCCGTGGCGTCCCAATATTTCACAAGGTCGGCCTTCACGTGAATTAAGACGATTCCAGGGGTGTTAACTCCTTCTTCAAACCATTTACCCAGCGAATCCGCCCAGTGTGCTTCCAAATCTTCTTTTGCACGGCTGATGGTAGCGTGCCCCGTAACAGAAGCAAAAAATTTCCCATCCCGTTGAAAACTTAGGTTAACTGCATCATCTACTTTCAAGTCTTTAACTACAGCCGCATCTTCAAGACTAAAAAACCACGAATTACCGTCAAAATCGACATCAGTGTTATTCGACATTGGCCTGCCAATTATCACACCCGTTGGAGTCTTTGTAGACATCATGCAAATATCAATTTTGCGCATTTTTCTGCTTACATCGTTCAATTCCAAGTCTGCCATTTTTCTTGTTTTAAAATTTGAAGATTTTATGTCGTCAATACTATAAGAAGTTAAGTTTCCCGACTTGTATATTTATAAATGCATTCAACATCCCTGCCAATTTAAAAGAGCATCAAAATCAGTAACGAAATACTTCCAAATATCATATAGCCCAAAATTGAGAATACAAGACATTTGGCATTTAGATTGATTTCGGTGCGGTACCCTTTAGGTAGGCTTATATTTTGCACTTTTAAATAGTTTTTTAATACCTCTGAAGCCCGCCTTAAAATCTCGACAAATTGCTCTGAAAAATCTACAAATACTTCCATCAACTCATTTCGCATTTCGACCATATTTACTGGAAAATTATCTATTACCTGGTTACATATTACACATCCCGTTTTGTCTCCTACTTCATCGCTAGGATAATAGAGGCCCATTTCCATAAAGTTGCAAAAAGGCAAAGGACCCTAGTTTTTAATTTTTTCTTTTATGATTAAAGTTCCAAAAGTGTTAGCAATGATTTTTTATTAAACCCTCACCCAAATTGTGCCTCGGCTTACAGGTAAACGCAGTTGGATACTTAACAAATAAAGAGCCCGTGCCCCTATAAAATAGAATATAAGTTCATTTCCAGAATTTATGGCATAATTTTTCATCCAACGTTTTCATGCATAGAACTATTTTAGGTAAATGGGTGCTTGTTCTATTACTTATATTTTTGAGTTTTAGCATCTTAATTTACGCGAAGCTTTTTCTGCTCCCTCTAACAATTGCTGGTCTTTTAGCAATGCTTTTTATACCAGCCGCTAACTGGATGGAAAGTAAAGGTGTACAAAGGGCGTTTTCGTCTCTTATATGTGTTATTATGTTTCTTTCTATTTTGGCTATTATCATTTATTTTTTTACCGGACGTGTAAATGCGATCGCCAGGGATATATCCGAAATCCAAATCAATGTAATGAACAAAATAGGTCAACTGCAATTATTCATTTATCGGGAGTTCGGCATAAAACCAACTGTACAGGAAAAAATACTCGAGGGCAAGAATGCGGATGGAGCGAGTAATATAATCATCACTTTTATGGGGTCCCTTATTTTCGTTACTGTAAATTTTGTCATAATGATCGTCTACGTTTTCATGCTATTATATTCAAGGAGACATTTAAAAATTTTCATATTAAAACTAGTTCCTGAGGGTGAAAAGACGAAAACGGAAAATATCATTGCCGCCTCCAGTAAAGCAACGCAGCATTATCTTGTTGGGTTAGCATTATTAGTTACTATGCTGTGGATTTTATACACGATTTCTTTCTCAATTATTGGTGTAAAAAACCCTGTAGTCTTCGCGGGCTTATGTGGTTTATTAGAAGTAATACCATTTGTTGGGAGTTTAACAGGAATCTCGCTGACTCTTTTAATGGTAATCTCCCAGGGAGGAAGTGGAACCATGATGACAACTGTTGTTGTTGTATATCTTATTATCCAGTTTACACAGTTCTATATTATCCAGCCTTTACTGCTTGGTGGCGAGGTAGACCTAAATCCTTTAATTGTTATTATAGTTTTGATCATTGGAGAGATGATATGGGGCCTTGGTGGAATGATTATAGCTATTCCAGTCACTGGAATTACAAAGATCATTTTCGACAACGTTGAACAACTACATTCTTATGGATATTTGCTCGGAAGGCACTCAAAAAGGAAAAGCAACATTCTAAATAAGATTAAGACCTGGATTCATCCGTAAGCTGGATCGGCGACCAAATACCTTTATGCACACCTGAAAATAAGTAATCAGAAATAGAATAGAAAGGTCGTAATAACCCGCACTGTTTTTGAAAATAAATTTTGCTCTATCGTTTAATATATATTCAAAAGAGATTTGCGTGCGTAACGATTTGTCTTATTTTTTTCAAAGTATGAATGTGTGCTGTTGCCTATACCTTCAATCTATTTAATGCCGCCGCCAATGCCGTTTTCATAAATTACATATATACCAAACTTTGCTGTGGTGTTTTAATTAAAGTAGAAAAATAATTTGGAATTAAAGTAAATCGGTCAAATTTTGGAATTGCTGTTAAGCCAATGTTTGCAGGGTCATAAGCTGTGCCATGATAGTATGATGCGAATATTGTTGTTCCTGCTTCCTTAGACGTTGAGAACGGAAACCACTTGCATCAAGCCCTGCTGCTGATGTTATGTTTAACCAAAATGAAGGTCTTTCCCTTACGGATATTCAGGCATGGGCATATCGGGCATTATAAAATAGTCGTTGGTCGTGCACTCTATTTTTATGTTTGCAAAAGTGTCTTGTACCCTGTCTAACCGTTTCAACTGTATTTGTTTTACCTCCCCGGGTGTTCTACTTCCAAATTTAATAAGCCTTCCGGCCTGTAACGCCTCGTCTCCTGACCAGCGGGATTATAAATCCAAATTCGGTTTCCGGTGATGCATCATAATTCCAAAACTAATATTCTCCCGGCTACACTTAGTGTGCTCGTAACCGTTAGTTTCGTCATTTTTAATCTTCTCCCAGATTCAAATACCTCAATATATTAAAGCTACAACTTCCATTACCATAAAACTCTATAGGACAAGACGGAACGCTATAATGGTTGGTCGGTCAGTAGACCAGCGGCTCTCACGAGGACTTGATGCGGGCTTGCGAAAGGAGGCAGCCCTACGGAGGCTGAAGAGCCGCTAAGATCGCTAACACACCGGCGGCTTCCAAAAGAGGTGGCGAGCATTCTCATAAAAAGAAAGCCAGGATGTAAGCACAGAGCATGAGATATAATGGAAAATGGCAGTGTTCTTAAATCATTCATTTTTGAACGCAGCCTAATTTGTATGACACACCGCAAAAACGATCCGGCAAAGGCAGCGGTTAGTATGCGCCGGTATAGCCTACACACTAATCAGGCAAGGGGATCGAAAAGCAAAAAGTTGATCCCTTTCCTTCTTCGCTTTCTGCCCAAACCTCCCCTTTGTGGGCATGTATAATCTGCCTGGATAAATAAAGACCCAGTCCCATGCCATCCACATTTTTTGTTTTTAATCCTCTGAAAAAACGGTTGAAAATATAAGGCAGCTGGTCTTTTGGTATGCCCCTTCCACAATCTTGTACACATATCGTCACTTTACAATCGTTTAGCCTTATAGTAAGGTGAATTGTATTTGTTTCGCCATATTTAATCGCATTATTAATGTAGTTTGACACAACTTGCATGAGCCGGTATCTATCTGCCTTCACCTTAATATCTCCCGGGCCCGCCACCATGATGTGGTAGCCAGGCCGCAGGCCTGTTACGGTTTCTATCGCTTCGTCAATTATGTCCTTTACATTAAATTCAGAAATTTCTAATGGTAAATTTCCTGAATCCACCCGTGCAATGTCATACAGTTCTTCGACCATCTTGTTTAGTCGCCTTACGTTTTTCATAGAACGTTCTATTAAGTCCCCCAGATCCGAAACGTTGTTTTCGTTAACTGCTTGAGCCATTGCCTGGTTGCACAGGGATATATTCGCCAGCGGATTCCGTACTTCATGGGCCAAAAATCCAATAATATCTTCCTTTTCCCTTTCAGCCATTTTGTGTTCCGTAATGTCATGCGCCACAAGCAATACCTTGCAATCTGAATTCTTGATCGGCCTACAACTTACATCAAAAAACCTTGGCTCGCCGGAAACCGAGTCAACTGTAATTTCCTTGTTTAAGAAGTGTTTTTTAGTTTTCAGCACATCTTTAATATTGTCCAGCAGTCGATTTTTTATATCGTATGGTTTTATAAGTTTTTCAAAATTCAGGCTTGATAAATCAGGGAGATTTTTCTTAAATAGTTTTGTAAATGCGTTATTAGCCTTTGTTACTCTCATATTTTCATCCAAAACAATTACAACGTCTTCTATGGATCCTAAAATATTCTCGTTAAAGTCACCCAGACTTTGAAGTCCCAGTTCACCAACTTTTATTAGATGTATATCCTGAATTATCTTTATGATACAAATGCGTCCATCATTATGTCTAGTTAAAAGTGATTCTCCCGATACCCAGGTAGTTTTCATATTTTTATTTAACATGTAGTTGTTATCTGACGCCTGTCCTTCTGCCAGAACCTTATTAAGTTCCCATTCGGGCAAGCCCTTTTTTCGGTCATCGGGCGTAAATAATATGGAGAAATGCTGCCCCGTTATTTCACTATTTTTATATCCGAAATGCTTAGTAAAGGCATTATTAGTTTCTATTATAATTCCCTTGCTATCCATTAGGATAACAGCATTTGCTTTCGCATTCTTCAGCAAAGTATCAATAAGGTTAAGCGCTTCAGTCATCGTCTGATTAATTAATAAACTTTTTGCGGATTGCAATATTGAAAAATATGTACTAAGTTTTGGTCCATACGTACTTTGATTCGCTTAAAAAAAAGCCATACTTAATACCGTCAGGAAAACAGCAGAAATAAGCATCCTTAAATGATCCTCGTATTTGACTGACTTTCCATTGATATCCCGTTGAAAAGAAAAATTCAAGTCAAAAACCAGGGCAGGATTAAAAACTGTGTGCTATTGAAGAGAAAAATAATTTACACAACTTGATTTCAAAAAAGCAATTTTTATGCCACCACAGTTTTCCCCAAGCTACGTCACATCAAGAGTGTATGACTTTTACCGTTCTTTAATCTTGTCCTGGCAATAACTCACCAGTCGGGTATTGTTGTGTAAATTGTTTTTTAGGTTCAGCTACCTATGTATTCAATCTCCCGTTTAAGGTAAACAGGTGAAAACTTAATTTGCCTGTTCATCCATATTGTTCTTCGGCGTGCTGCCGGATTTTCCCCGCAAGTAAAAAATTAGGAGTACGCTAGCAATCATGACACCGCAAATGGATAAAAATATTACAGTTCCCATAATAAAAATTTAAAGGATATCTTATTATCTATAAGAAAATTTACAAAAACCATGCTCGAAAAGTTGGCTGCTTCTCTCGAATTATACACCCCTGCATGATTTTAAAGTAAACCATATTATACGTGATACGCCAACGGACGCCTCGCTTAAATGAATATACCCGGGCCATTGAAAGTTTTAAGAACTAGTTCGGTATATACAAAGCATGCAATATCAATTATACATTTTCATTTAGTAAAGTATTCCGGAAAAGTTTGCCTGTTGGAGATATCCCCGCAAAAAGCAAGAATTTCTTTTTAAAGCAATTAAGACATAATCTTCTAAACCTGGAAAAGCATCCGCAGATGTAACCACCGATCACTGGAAGATCTACTCGTGAAGATCTACTCGTAAATATAATTTGAACACTTGGATTAAGTCATGAACAAATTGGCAGGAGTTATTTCTTCTGGCTCCGCCGGCCGTTTCATGATTAAAAAACCAGAACAGAAAGCATTATTGTAGCTTCCAGTAAGGCAATACAACGACATATTTTTGGTTTAGCCTGTTGGTTATGATGCTGTGTTATTTTACAGTATTTCTTTTCAATTATAGGTGTAAAACATTCCTGTTTCTTGCCGATTTATATGGACAATTAGAGGTGATACCATTTGTAGGTGGCTTAACGGGTGTCACACTTACTCTTAGTAATTGCACATGGAGGAAGCGGGACCACGATAATAACTATTATTAGCGACGCAGTTTGAAAATTAAAATTACAAGCCGAAGTGTTTACTCCGGCTTCTATTCTTCTCATACGTTAAACTCTAAACCCGCTTCAGGCTTATCTTTTTACTAATACAATAGCAATTAAAGAAACCAAGATGAGTTAGAGTGGGTCATGGACATATCGTATTATAATAATTTAACATTTTAATTTCTTTTTATATAAATTTTTTATAATTTTAAACAGCAAATTGTTTTGAGCCATTACACTTTAAAAATAGGTTATGGCTAATGTTCTGTTAGTTGATGACCATGAAGATTTACTTGAAATACTTTCCACTTTTTTAAAAATGAGGGGGTATAATGTTGAAGGTGCATTATCACATGAAAAGGCGAAAAATGCGTTATCTATATTTATTCCGGATGTGATACTTTTAGATGTAAGAATTAATGGTGATGATGGGCGGGAATTATGTATGGAAATAAAAGAAAAATATAATCCGAATATCCCGGTTATTTTGCTCTCAGCTAGTCCTGACTTATTGAAAGACTATGAGGAATTTAAAGCTAATGGAGTTATAGAGAAGCCATTTGACCTTCAAACATTAATTAAAAAAATAAACCAGGTTTTGAATATCAAGAGCATGACGGCCTTCGAGAGTAATACCAAAAGTTTAAACAAACTTAATTAAGAGAAGTTAATCTGCTATATCTGGCTCCTTTTTATATGAACTTCTTTTCTTTGGTGCTTCATAATCACATATATTGGTAAACTTCGATTTTGACATGAAGCAAAAATCCAAAATGTATCTGCTTATCCCGTCTAGCATGAGTTTCAAACTGCGTCTATACCCGCGACTGTGTACCTAGTATCATATTACACTGTTTTGTATTAGGAGAAGTCGCAGGTATCGAAAAAAGAAGACAGGAAATTTATAATTGACTTCACGGCTGTCGTTGAAAATAATATCAGCAATGAAGAGTTTGGGGTTAATGATCTTTGCAATGAATTAGGAATTTCCAGGGTGCAATTGTACAGGAAAGTTAAAACCGTCTTGAATTGCAGTGTGAATGATTATATAGTCACGACTCGATTACAAAAGGCAAAGTATTATATGCAACACGAAAATTTGAGCATTT